>JBDTDX010000452.1:0-2621 GCA_039922815.1 Granulicella sp. | reverse complement strand
ATACAACCTCAGCTCGATCAGGGCCTACCTGTTGAAGGAGGAGTTCCAGTTCTTCTGGGCGTACATCTCGCCCTACTGGGCTGGTCGCTTCCTGGATCGGTGGTGTACCCGGACCATGCGATCGAATCTCGCCCGAATAAAACGCCGTCACCTCCGCGCTGGCTCCCACGGCAAGCGGCTGAGGCAGCGTCACAACCGCCTCGTTCGCCTTGCCCGTATGATCCGCGTCCGTGTCGATCAGGTGTTGCCCCCAATTCGCCGGCTTGCCATTCACCTCAAGACTCTCCCACTTGAGCGACGACGAAACCTGGAGCCCCAGATACCGCAACGGTTCCGCACTATCGTTCCGCACCACAAGTCGTGCGCGAACCGTCATCGCCGCTCGCGCTGGCACCAGGTGCAGATCCAGGTCGTAGCTCATGAAGGTTGGCGCATTCCGCTCGGCGGCCATCAACTCCGGCAGCTTATCCGGGGCACTCGGCTTCGCAGTCGACGCGGGCGCGCCCTCTTCGGTCGAAAACAGTACCGTCCCGCCTTGACTGGGTGGAAGCTGGCTCGACGGCACCTGATCCTGCGGAGCCTCAACCGCCGCTGGAGCCTGCTGCGCTCGCAACTCCCCATGCAGCATTCCCAGCCCGAGCAGAACAATCCCCAGCCCCCTCAAGATCCCAGCCCTTTCTGCTTCTTCGGCGGCTTTGGAACGGCCGGCGCAGCCACCGCTGTTCGCCTCTGGCGCATCGCTTCATACATCACCACCGCCCCGGCAACCGACACGTTCAGAGAAGCGACCTTACCCGCCATCGGTATCCGCAGCAGGTGATCGCAGGTCTTCTTCACCAGATCGTGCAGCCCTGCTCCCTCGCGACCAAGCACAAGCACGCAGTCCGTCTTGAAGTCGAAGTCCATGTAGTCCGGGGATCCGCGTTCATCGAGCCCAAGCACCCACACGTTCTTCTGCTTTAACTGCTCGAGCGAACGCACCAGGTTCGTCACCCGCGCCACTTTCACATGCTCGGACGCCCCCGCCGAGGTCTTCGCCACCGTCGCCGTAATCGGCGCCGACCGCCGCTCCGGCAGAATCACGCCATCGACCCCCGCGCCCTCCGCGGTCCGCAGTAAAGCGCCCAGATTATGCGGATCTTCCACGCCGTCAAGCGCCAGAAAGAACCGTGGCCCTTCTTTTTCCCCCTCCAGCAGGTCCTCAATTGCCAGGAACTTGCGCTCCCGTACCATCGCCAGAACCCCCTGGTGCATCTCCGACCGCGCCAGTTTGGTCAGGGTATCTTTGGATTCGTGCGTGACACGGATACCGGCAGAGCGACAAAGTTCGATCAGCCGATCCAGCTTCTCATCCCGGCGATCGCGCGCGACGCTGACATGATCGAGTTGGCGCGCTCCTGACCGGATCGCCTCCTCAACCGGGTGGATTCCGTACAAAACTTCCATCCCCCCAGTTTACCGCTCAAAAATGGTCAAATCAGAGCATTCTCCGAGATACAATCCAGTAGAATTATGAGTAATTGCGAATCTGGGGAAACTCCAACTTCCCAGACCCTCGCAATTTCCGATAAAAAATGTTTTGCGGCAGAGACTTTTCTGCAACCATTGGCGTCTCCACTCTTATGCACGCTCACTCACTAGCGATCTCCGCTGCCGCCGCCGCCGAAACAGAGCGCGAAAGTGCAGCGATTGCCTGTGGCCTCAAACGTCAGGATCCTGATATGCTCGACCACTTGATCGAGCTCTATCAGCACCGCCTCCTGCGCTATCTGCTCTTTTTGACCGGCAAACGTGAGACTGCCGAAGACCTCTTCCAGGAAACCTGGATGCGTGTTCTGCTGCGCGGCGCACAATACAACGGCAAGGCGCGATTCGATACCTGGCTCTTCACCATCGCGCGCAATCTCGTCATCGACCTCTCCCGCAAGCGCACCATGGCCAGTCTCGACGAGATGCACGAGACCCGCGAAGACGACCGGCCCTTCCAGATTGAGAGCGAAGGCCCCTCTCCACTCGAACAGTTTGAGTCCAGTGAAAACAGCGCAGAAATCGCCGCCGTCCTGCTCACCCTCGAGCCAAGCTATCGCGAGGTGCTGGTGCTCCGCTTCCACGAGGAGCTTTCCCTCGAAGAGATCGCCGGCGTCACCAAAGCCCCACTTTCCACGGTCAAATCGCGTCTCTATCGCGGCCTCGCCGCACTCAAACCCGAAATGGAGCGGCTGCGCGGCGATCGACGCTGTCCCGAGGTGTCTGGATGAGACCCGTTCGCGTTGGTGGACCCGTCGGCCAGAACCCTGCAGATAGTCCTGCAGAAAATCTCCTTGCGCGTTCCGTCATGGCCAACATGAACTCTGGCGCGAGAGCGACCTCGGTCAACCGTACGCATCGCGTGATCCGCGAACGCGCCCTGGCCATGCGAGAGGATCGCAGCAGAATGCGCGGCATGTTGTTGCCGCTGTTGGTCTGCTCGGCCCTGTTGATTCTCTTCTACTCAGCTTCATGGCTGTTGCTGGACCAATATGAGGTAATCACCGGGGTTCCTCTGGATGGCCATCGTTGGTTCCTGCTGCTTCTCTGGTTTTTGCCTGCTTCCGTCGCTCTGGTCGCCATGATCTGGTTCC
>JBDTDX010000451.1:0-4744 GCA_039922815.1 Granulicella sp. | reverse complement strand
CGCGTTTTTTATCTCGGGTATCACCTGTACAAACAATATTTCCCTCTGCTTGCGCTGACGACTTACAAGCGGTCCATGGAAATAGAGAGCAAGTAAGGACTTTAGGCCGAGAGACGCAAAGACTTTTGCTTTAGAGATTTACTTTTTGCTTTAGAGATTTATAGGAGACATGCAAAATGGCTGTACCAATTTCACAGATGTGGACGGTTGCAAGCTATGTTCTGAAGCAGAAGATCAAGGGTCGTAAAAGATATCCCCTGGTGTTGATGCTGGAGCCGCTCTTCCGCTGCAATCTGGCGTGTGCGGGCTGCGGAAAGATTCAGTACCCGGCGCACATTCTGAAATCGGAGCTTAGCCCTGAAGACTGTTTCAAGGCGGTAGAGGAATGCGGCACACCGATGGTGTCGATTCCAGGCGGTGAGCCGTTGCTTCATCCGCAGATGCCGGAGATCGTGGCTGGGCTCGTCGCGCGCAAGAAATATGTGTATATGTGCACGAATGCATTGCTCCTCAAGGAGAAGCTGCACCTTTTTAAACCTAGTAAATATCTTTCTTTTTCAGTCCACGTAGACGGCCAGCGTGAGCACCATGATTTTTCGGTCTGCCGTGAAGGCGGGTATGACATTGCCATGGCGGGTGTGCGTGCGGCTGTTGCTGCCGGCTTCCGGGTGACAACGAATACGACGCTGTTTGATGGGGCAGATCCGAACAGTGTCCGCGCTCACTTCGACGAGATGATGGCAGCCGGTGTCGAGAGCATGATGGTTTCACCTGGCTATACCTACGACAAAGCTCCCGATCAGAACCACTTTCTCGGTAAGGCAAAGTCGCGCCGCTTGTTCCGCGCTATCCTCTCGAATCGCAAGAAGAGCTGGCAGTTCAACACCCACCCTCTCTTCTCCGAATTTCTGATGGGCAAGCAGAACTTCGAGTGCACCCCGTGGGGCATGCCCACCTTCTCCATCTTCGGCTGGCAGAAGCCCTGCTATCTTTTGCAGGATGGCTACGCTGACACTTTCGACGAGCTCATCGAGACTACAAAATGGGAAAACTATGGTGCGAAGAGCGGCAATCCTCTCTGCGCCAACTGCATGGTTCATTCCGGCCATGAGGCCTCTGCCGTCGACTACAATTTCAGTTCGCTCAAGGGTTTTCTGGTTACGGCGAGCAAGTATATGTTCCCGTCCACCTACAAAGATGAGGGCGCGATGAAACTTCTCAACGAGTGGAAGCCAGAATCGCATGGCCCGCTTCTGCAGATCGCTCCGGTAGAGAAGAATACCTCCGACCAGTTACAGGAAGTGTCAGGAGACTGAGTATGGCGACTGAGGCACAAGAGCACCTGAAGATCGAGCAACTCAAACATCAGAGCGCCGACGAGATCGACACCATTGCGGGCCGCGAGCGGGAGCAACTCGAAGGCTGGATTCCCGAACTCGCCACCGAGCCGGACATTCGCGAGGCGCTTGAAAAGGCGTTTGACTATCGGGGCGATATTACGGTGACGCGGAAAGACGGCAGCCAGATCCAGGGGTATCTCTTTGATCGACGTACAGGCCCGACGCTGGCTGAGAGCTTTATTCGCATCCTTCCCGCGAACGCTTCAGGCAAGGTGACCGTGGCTTACGCCGATGTAGCAGGACTGGCGTTTACCGGTCGTGATAATGCGGCTGGTAAAACCTTCGAAGCCTGGGTGAAGAAGTATTGGGAGAAGAAGGCGGCGGGAGAACAGAACATTCAGATAGAGCCTGAGAAGCTGGACTGAACGATCACGTAAGCGTAGGTCCAACCACAACATAAGCGGAACGCATGAGGGGACTCAATACGTTTGCGCCAAGAAAAGAGCAGGCGTGCGCGTCTTCATCACAGGAGCGACGGGTTTCGTCGGTAGCCATGTAGCAAAAGCATATGCTGCACAGGGTGCTTCACTGCGCTTGTTAACAAGGCGGACAAGCAGCACGGCGGCACTTCAGGGGCTTGACGCGGAGCTTGTTACCGGCGATTTGCGCGATCCAGAAAAGCTGCGTTCAGCACTTTGTGGATGCGATGCGCTGATTCATGTCGCAGCGGATTATCGGCTGTGGGTTAGGGACCCGAATGAAATGTATGCCACCAATGTAACTGGGACACGCGAACTGCTGCGCATCGCGCAGGAGGTTGGTGTGGGGCGCGTCGTCTATACCTCGAGCGTGGCTACGATGGGGTTCAAGACGGATGGAACGATTGTGGATGAGGCGACTCCAGTCGGACTTGAAGACATGATCGGGCACTATAAGCGCTCAAAATTCCTGGCCGAACAAGAGGCGATGAAAGCCGCGCTGGGTGGTCAGCATGTAATGATCCTGAACCCAACGACGCCAATTGGCGCGGGAGATGCCAAACCAACACCCACGGGGCGCATTGTCGTTGACTTTTTGAATGGAAAATTCCCAGCGTATGTCGATACCGGCTTGAATCTGGTGGATGTGGCAGAGGTCGCACAGATGCACTTAGCGGCGCTTGAGCGCGGAAACCCAGGGGAGCGATACATCCTGGGTGGTGAAAATCTGACGTTAAAGCAGATACTTGATCGCATGTCTACGATCACAGGAATCCCTTCGCCTACGATCAAGGTGCCACATGCGATCGCAATGACCTTTGCGTTCTTCGAAGAGAACATTACCGGCAGGTTGCTTGGTCGGGAGCCTCGGGCTACGGTTGAGGCGGTGCGCATGGGACGAAAGATGATGTTCGCGTCGTCGGCCAAGGCAGAACGCGATCTGGGCTTTCATGTGGTGCCGGTGTACAACACTATGCGGACTGCCATCGAGTGGTTTGTAGCTAACGGGTATGCAGCCGGTTATGCGGCAGCGAAGAGTTAGAGGCGCATCGATGAAGGGAACTGTGGCGATCATCGCTGCTTTGCCGGGAGAGGTAAAGGCGCTTGTGTCGCCACCAAGAGGCCCACGTTGGCAACGGCTTAAGTCGAGTAAGGGAACGGTACTGTGGGAGCACCGACATACCGAAGGACGATGGATTGCGGGTTGCTCCGGTATGGGAGGTGCAAGAGCTCTTATAGCTCTTGGGGAAATAGAGCGCTACTGTTCCGCCGATGATCCGGTGACGGTCATCTGTTCGGTTGGCTGGGCCGGTGCCCTTGATTCAGAAATCAGCGCGGCTTCTGTGTGGCATATTGCCCAGGTCATCGATACGCAGACAGGGGAGCGTTTTTCTACTGCAATCAAATCCAAAAGTGACACCACAGAATGGCCGGTACTCGCCACGGCAATGCGAGTTGCAGATGGAACGGAGAAGGCTCGACTTGCCGCAACCTACGGTGCTCGACTCGTCGACATGGAAGCGGCGACGCTTGCTCGGATCGCACATGCGAGAGATATTCCGTTCTTCTGCCTGAAAGCAGTCTCGGACGACTTCAATGCAAGTTTGCCAGATATCAATCCTTATATTTCAGTCAATGGCCAGCTCCGCATGATGCCGTTCCTTGCCCACGTTGCAAGCCGCCCGCGGTCCTGGAGTGGACTTATTAAGCTAGGTCGCTACAGTGACCTGGCCGCTCAACACCTCGCTGAGGCTATTGATGCATGGCTTGAAGCAGATACTCACTAAGCGATAGTGACGAGGCAAAACGAAGAAGAGGGTTCTATGTCGAATAATGTTCCTGAAACGATGCGTGCCGCAGTCTATCGCGGCATCGACGATGTACGCATCGAGACGATTCCCGTGCCCGCGATCGGGCCTGGTGAGGTGCTGGTTAAGATTGCATGCTGCGGCGTGTGCGGAACGGATCTCAAAAAGATCCATACTGGTTCGCACAGTGCGCCTCGGATTTTCGGGCATGAGATGGCTGGGACAGTCGCGGCCATCGGAGAAGGCGTGACCACCTTCGCGGTGGGCGACAGGGTGATGGCTTATCATCACATCCCCTGCGGAAATTGCTACTACTGCCGCAAGCAAACATTTGCCCAATGCCTCGACTATCAGAAGGTCGGCTGCACTGCAGGATTTGCAGCGTCGGGCGGAGGGTTCGCCGAATATATTCGGGTGATGGAGTGGATCGTTCGTGGTGGCCTCGTCAAAATTCCCGATGGTGTGCCGTTCGAACAAGCTGCGTTCATTGAACCTACAAACACTTGTTACAAAGCTGTCCAGATGTTGAACCTGAAAACGGATGAGACCGTGCTGGTGATTGGGCAAGGGTCCATCGGAATACTGCTCGCGGCTCTTGCTCACAGATCCGGGGCGACCGTCCTCACGAGCGATCTGTATCCGGAGAGACATGCGGTCGCTGCAAAGTTCGGACTGGATCACTCTCTGGATGCCACCAGCGATATTGTTGCCGCGACGAAGGCGGCAACCGAGGGTAGAGGTGCTGATGTTTGTCTCGTGGCTGTTCCGGGGAACGCACTGATCAAACTTGTGATGGATGCGGTGAGGCCGGGAGGGCGAGTGATGCTCTTTGCGGCGACCCAGCATGGTGAGGCGCCGTTCGATCCGGCAGCGGTTTGCATGGACGAAAAGACCCTGATGGGGTCCTACAGCGCTTCGGTAGCTGTTAACGATCAGGTGTCTCAGATGGTCTTCGAGGGGTATGCGAACGGGTTCGATCTTACACAACTGATTTCGCACCGCTTTTCACTCGAACAGGCGGTGGAGGCTATCGATCTTGCCTCGCACCCACGAGCAGATTCTCTGAAGATCGTGATTCAGCCGGGGCTCTAAATCACCGGGAGCGTTCATGCAAAGC
>JBDTDX010000450.1:0-9111 GCA_039922815.1 Granulicella sp. | reverse complement strand
GGATGCGGCGCTGGTGGATATCCCGGGGGCGGCATTACCAGCCTGTCCAGCTCGCAGGTCACGATTGATGCCGGTCAGAGCTTTGCGGTAAGCGCGACGGCCACGACTGGCCTGACTGTTTCCTGGTCGCTTGCGGGCGCTTCCTGCAGCGGCGGAGGATGCGGTACGGTGTCGAGTCCGACAGGCGCCTCGGTGACCTATGCCGCGCCTGCGACCCTGGCATCCCCGATCCAGGTGACGCTGACAGCGCAGATCGGCGGAACGACCAACTCGAAGATAGTTAACATCACGGTCAACCCAGCTCCTGTGATCTCTGGCAATACGCCCTCCGGGACGGTCGCAAATCCGTATACCGCCACGCTAACGGTCGCAGGCGGAACTTCTCCTTTGAAGCAGTGGAGCCTCGCGAGCGGCACGCTTCCTGCTGGTCTTAGCCTCAATCCGGCGACTGGGGTGATCTCCGGGACGCCGACGACCGTTGGCTCTTCGACATTTGCCGTGCAGATTACGGATTCGAGCGATGTGCCGAATACGGTGATGGCGACGCGGACGATCCAGATTACGTCTGGTGCGGGATCGCTTGCGATTGCGGGCAATCCCCCGGCAGGAACGGTGGGAACGGTTTATTCCTCCTCGCTGACGGCTAGCGGCGGAACTTCACCCTATACGTTTAGCCTTACCGGTGGCGCATTGCCGGCGGGTCTTACGCTGGCTGGAACGGGTGCGATTTCAGGCACGCCGACGGCAGCTGGAACGGCTACCTTTACGGCTCAAGTGCAGGACGGCGCAGGACATATTGCGACGGGCTCCTTCAGCATCGTGATTGCCAGCGGATCTGGTGGTGGGCTCACGTTCACGATTGCTCCGCCCACTGCGACGATCGGCACACCGTACACGGGTACGGTTGGGATCACGGGTGGAACTGGACCTTACACCTGCGTGATTACGAATCTGCCTGCTGGCCTGACGGCTTCGGGCTGCACGATCACTGGTACACCGACTGGCCCCGCTGGTCTGACGAATGTGAATGTGACCGGGACTGACTCTTCGCCGACTCCGATTACCACGAGCGGAACGGCGCCGCTGACCATCAATACTGGTGGCGGTGGTGGTGGACTTACATTCACGATTGCTCCGCCCACTGCGACGATCGGCACGCCGTACACCGGTGCTGTTACCCCTACTGGCGGAACCGGACCTTACACCTGCGTTGTTACGAATCTGCCTGCTGGCCTGACGGCCTCAGGTTGCGCGATCACTGGGACGCCGACTGGCCCTGCGGGTCTGACGAACGTCACTGTGACCGGGACTGATTCTTCGCCGACCCCGGTTACCACGAGCGGAACGGCACCTTTGACCATCAATTCTGGTGGTGGCGGTGGTGGTGGTCCGCTGACGTTCATGGTTGCGCCGCTCACCGGCACTGTTGGAACGCCTTATACCGGTAGTGTGATGGTTGCTGGCGGGACGTCTCCTTACACCTGCAGCGCAATCACCAATCTCCCGGCCGGTCTGACGGCAAGCGGATGCTCGATTTCGGGTACTCCGACCGGCCCTGCGGCTACGACCAACATCAATGTGACGGCGACTGACGGCAGTACGCCCACTCCGATCACCACCAGCGGAACGGCACCTCTGACCATTAATGCGGGTGCGCCGACATTGACACTGGGCACACTACCTGGCGGTACGGTTGGTGTGAACTATGGCAGCCCCACCCTCGCCGTAACGGGTGGAACAGCGCCTTACACCTGCACGATTACTAACCTGCCTGCTGGTCTGACGGCCAGTAATTGCACCGTGACGGGCACGCCCACCACTGCGGGTACAACAAGCGTCAATGTTACGGCGACCGATGCTGGCACACCGCAAGGCACGACAACGGGAACCGTACAAGTGGTTATCGCGCCGCCTCCGGTCACGATTGTTCTGGGTACGCTTCCGAATGGGACTGTGAATATCGCCTATAGCTCAACTCTTCCCGTCACTGGAGGAACGGGGCCTTATATGTGCACGATCACCGGTCTCCCGGCTGGTCTCACCTCTGCGGCCAATAGCTGCGTGATTACAGGTACGCCAGCGACGTCGGGAACGACCAACGTCAATGTCACGGCGACTGACTCCACCAGCCCGACAGCGGCGACTCATACCGGAACTGTTCCTCTGACGATCAGTCCGTCAGCCACGGTGCTTACGTTCTCAGTTTCGCCACTGACTGGCACGATTGGAACGCCTTACACCGGTGCTGTGACGGTTGCCGGCGGAACGACGCCTTATACCTGCACCGCCATCACGAATCTTCCGGCTGGTCTGACGGCCTCTGGTTGCGCGATTACGGGTACTCCGACTGGGCCTGCGGGGACAACAAGTATCAATGTGACCGCGACTGACTCCAGTACGCCCACTCCGATCACAACCACTGGGACCGCGCCTCTGACCATCGATGCGGCCGCTCCGACGCTGACGCTCGGCACGCTGCCTGGCGGTACGGTTGGTACGATTTACAACAGCCCTCTCGCCGTAACGGGCGGTACATCGCCTTACACCTGCACCATTACCAACTTGCCTGCTGGTCTGACAGCCAGCAACTGCGTTGTGAGTGGCACGCCCACCACTGCGGGCACGGTAGCGGTCAATGTCACGGCACATGATGCTGGCACACCGCAAGGCACAGTGACGGGGACGGTATCCCTGGTCATCGCGCCTGCTCCGGTCACGCTGGTCTTTGGTTCGCTTCCGAATGGGACTGTGAATGCGCCCTATAGCCAGACCCTTGCCGTTACTGGAGGAACGGGACCCTATATGTGCACGATCACCGGGCTCCCGGCTGGTCTCACGTCCGCGGCCAATAGCTGCGTGATCACGGGAACGCCAACGACTGCGGGAACGGTTAGCGTCAATGTCACGGCGACTGATTCCACTACTCCTACTGCTGGGACCAAAACCGGGCCTGTCAGCCTGACCATCGATCCGCCGGTCGGCAGCCTCACTCTGGCTGCACCTCCGAACGGGACCATCAATGTGGTCTATACCGGTAGTGTTGGCGTTACGGGTGGAACAGGACCCTACACCTGCACGATCACCGGACTGCCTAGTGGACTTAGCTCGGCGGCCAATAGCTGCGCTATTACTGGTACGCCGACGAGCGCTGGCACTACGACGATCCATGTTATGGCGACAGACGCGTCAACGCCAACCGCTCTGACCACGACTGGCGATCTGCCACTGGTCATCAATGCAGCACCTGCGATGTTGACTCTGGTTGGACCGGCGACGACAGGAACTGTGGGTACGGCTTATAGCAGCAGCGTCCTGGTGAGCGGCGGTGTTTCAGCCTATACGTGCACGATCACCAACCTGCCAGCTGGCCTGACGGCAAGTAACTGCTCCATTAGCGGAAACCCAACCACTGCGGGCTCGACGACGATCAACGTCTCGGCGACGGACTCCACAACGCCGACGGCTTTGACCAAGACGGGGACTTTCCCGATTACGATCAGCAATGCGGTGGTCTTGTCCATTGGCTCCCCAGCTGCTGGAATGGTGGGAACTCCTTACGCAGGTGCCGTGGGCGTCTCGGGTGGCACTCCAACTTACACCTGCACGATCACGGGCCTACCTGCTGGACTCACTTCCAACAGCTGCTCGATTACGGGAACTCCGACGGTAGCCGGCACCTCGACCCTTTCGGTCACGGCGACTGACTCGAGCACGCCGACTCCAGTGACCACCACTGGACCAGCGACGCTTGTGATCAACCCTCCGCCCACACTGGCGCTCACGGGGACCCTGCCCAATGCCGTGGTGGGTACGCCCTACTCGCAGACTGTACAGGCTACCGGCGGCATTGCGCCGTACAGCTATAGCGTGACGACGGGTAGCCTGCCTGCCGGACTTAGCCTGGCGACTGACGGGACCATTACCGGTACCCCAACAACGGTGGGAGCGAGCAGCTTCACCATTACGGCGACCGATACTGAGGCTACTCCTCAGACGGCGACGAACAACTACGTCCTGCTGGTTACGTATCCAACGGGGCCAAACAATGGCGAGCTGGTTGGGCCTTATGCCTTCCTGTTCCGCGGTTATGACGACCTGCTTGTCGGGCTCATCAACTACCAGACGGCGAGTATCGGAAGCTTTACCGCTGATGGCCTGGGCGTGTTGAGTGCCGGAAAGCTGGATACCAATCATCAGATTGGCGGTTCCAGTACGCATGCGTTCCTCGGAAGCTACGAGATCGGTGCGGACAACCGTGGCCTGATGGCAATCACTTCCCTTAACGCGGATGGCACAACCGGCGTGACCACAATCTACTCGCTCTCGGTCAAGGCTCCGGTCAGCCCGGCAACGGTCGCTACGCAAGCTCAGATTATCGAGTACGACGGCAACATAATTGTCAGCTCGCGCGGCTCTGGTCAGATACTGCAGCAGACAGCTACCTCGTTCGCGGCAGGCCTGAGCGGTCCTTATGCCTTTGGCCTCTCCGGTGACACCGGGTGCGGTCTGTCCTGCTCGGTCGGTCTCTCCGGGCCAGTGGCTTCGGTGGGTACCTTTACGGCGAGCAGCAATGCTCTCAGTAATGGTCAGAGTGATGCCAACATTGGAACGACCAACTACCCCAGCGAAGGTCTCACTGGAACGTATGGATCGGCTGATGGCAACGGGCGCGTGGCATTGACCATGTCAACCACTGGCACACCGGCTGGCTTCTACCCAACCGGGTATGTGGCCTACATGGTGAACGCGAACCAGTCGTTTGTCATGTCCACCGACTCGCACGCTACCTATGCACTGCTTGCCGGGACGGCACAATCGCAGACGATATCCCCCTTCGACAGCACTTCGTTCTCCGGGCCGATCATCGGTTACGAGAACTCGCAGGCTAACCCCGGTCTGTTGGGAGTGGCGTTGAAGGATGTGCTCAATGTCTCGACTTCTACTGTCTTCCGCACGGTTGCTTCGCCCGGATCGTGCAAGACCAGCAACGTAGACTCAGGCGGAGTCAGCACGGTTCTAGGAGATGTGACCGGTACCGTCGGAGCGCTTCTGGGCTCTACAGTGGTGAATGCCTTGCTGGGTACCTACCAGTCACTTGGAACTTCGACATGCACCATAACCAGTAATGGCCGAGGTGTATACGCTTACCCGCCGCCAAGCAGCGCTCTCGCGATTATCCTGATCGGGCTTGGTTTGGATAATCCACCTTCCCCGCGAACCTTCTACCTGACCGGTCCTGGCAAGGGATATTTTCTGGAGACCGGTTATGCGGCCCTCGGCTATCTTGAGCCGCAGACCGGATCTCCGTACACCCTTGCGAACTTCAACGGGACATTTGTCTACGGAAGTCTGCCTCCCGCGACTGCAGTCGGTATCAACAGCAACGGCGTCCTGACTGCAGATGGTGCGGGGAACGTTACTTCCACACTGGATACAAATGTCAGTGCGGGTAGCCTCAATCTCCTGACACTTGGTACGCCGGGAAGCGGGACGTACACCTACAGCCCGAACCTCGCGCCGCTAGATTTCACAAATCCGGCAACCGTAGGACGGTATGTCTATGGCACTAATGTTATTTACGAGATTTCGCCGGGAAGGTTCGTATTAGTCGATACGAATCCTCTGACGACCTCGCCAACCGTAACGCTTCTGTACTAGGCGCCAGACCTACTAACACCGGGAACAACCCGGAAGGAGAAAGACAATGCAGCACAAAATCCTCGTAGCTCTGGTCCTTGTTACCGCGGGAGTCTCCGCTGCCACCGCGCAGCGGAGACCAGCCGCCGCCGCAACTGCTCCACGTGCTGACCTTTCGCTTGGTTACAATTACATTGGTGCCAATGCGCCTCCGGGAGGCAAAGACTACTTTGGCCTGCAGGGAGGGTATGTTTCCGGCAGTTTCGGCTTGAAGGACTGGCTAAGCGTTGCCGGTAAATTTACGGGCGGCCATGCGAGCAAGATCAGTACGCTGGGCCAGGATCTTACCTTGATGACCTTCATGGGCGGACCGCGTATTTCTCGCCCGGGACATCGCCTGGTCCCGTTCGCACAGGCCTTGTTTGGCGGAGCGCACGCCAGCGACTCCTTCTTTCCCACAGGAACAACGAGCACGACGAGTGCGACTAGCTTTGCATTCACCGCAGGTGGCGGTCTCGATATCGGTCTCAACGACCGCTTTTCGGTTCGGGCATTGGATGTCGAGTATCTCAGGACGAAGTTCCCCAACGGGTCGAGCAATGAGCAGAACCAGATTATGGTCGGTGCAGGTATTGTGATGCACTTCGGCGGCGGCAACCGCGGCCAGTCTTATACCCCGCCTCCGCAGCCAGGACAGGTCTCCTTTGCCTGCACTTCGAACATGGCAACTATCGAACAAGGAAAAGTGCTTGAGATTTCCGGTACTGCGGTGACCTTACCTGGCAAGTTGCAGGTCAACTATGACTGGTCTTCGAGCGGGGGGCTGATTGAAGGAATGGGACGGCGGGTGACTCTCAACACGACTGGGCTACTCCCGGGCGATTATCGTGTCACCGGGCACGCGTCTCTTAGCTCTGATCCTTCGACAACAGCGGGATGCGAGGTTGCCTTTCGCGTTATAGCCGCGCCAGCGACAGCTGCGGTTGTTACTGGCGATGACGCTGCGAAGAATGACAAGGTCTTCCATGACAATGTTCCGGATGCGCTGTTCGATTATGACAGCTACGAGATCAGGCCGGATGCCCAGGTCGCTGTGCTCCATGCTGCACAGTATCTAAAGGACAACCCAACCATTGGAGTACTTATCGGCGGTTACGCGGATGAGCGTGGGTCTGCTGAATATAACCTGGCGCTTGCAGAGAAGCGTGCCAACGCCGCTCGTAACGCGTTGATTGCGGCAGGCGTTGCTTCAGACCGGTTGCAGATTATCAGCTATGGCAAGGAAGCGCAGGTATGCACGACGCAGACCGAATCATGCTTCCAGCAGAATCGGCGCGCTGCGTTTGGGATGCGCCACTAAGCTGCACGAACGAATCGTACTTTGTATTCTTTCTCTGACGGGAGGCGCGAATTGATCGCGCCTCCTTTTTTTGCTAGTAGCTAGACCTCGGATGCTGCGCAATCACCCGTCTACTTCGCTGAGATGAGGGTGGGCCGCCAATCGCTGGCCCAGTGCGATGGTTTTGCACCCATGACAAAGTGTACTGTCGCACCAGATTGAATCTGCTCCCATGTAATGACGGGACGATCCAGTTTTGTGCCATTGACGGTTGCAGATTGTATGTAGAGATTTGTTGCTGAGTTATTCTCTGCTTCTACGCTGAAGGTTTTGCCATTGGCGAGCTTCAGTGTCATGCGTTGATACATGGGGCTACCGATCATGTATTCGCCGCTCGCTGGATTGACCGGGTAGAAGCCCATCGCGGTGAAGAGCAGCCACGCCGACATCTGGCCGCAATCGTCATCGCCATCGAGGCCGCCTGCATCGTAGCCGTACTCGGCAGCGGCGATTTCACGCACCTTGGCCTGGGTCTTCCATGGTTGGCCGCCAAAATCGTAAAGATAGCCGTAGTGGTGGCTTGGCTCATTTTTATGGACGTTGTGTCCTCCGCTGAAATGCTGGTCCAGTTTTGCGTCGTACGCCTGGGCACCGCCCATCAACTGCAACAATCCTGCCTGATCGTGGAGGGGCGACCACGTGTAAACCCATGCGTCGCCTTCCGTCCATCCAGAGATCGACCGATTGCCCGGTGTGTCTCGCGTTCCCCCTATTGGTGCCCATTTTCCGTCGGAGGTCTTTCCGTTCATCAGGCCAAGGGCGGGGTTGTAGAGATGACGATCGTTCAAGGAACGATGGAGGAAGAACTCGTAGTCCTGCTGGCGGCCGAGCGCTTTCGCAACCTGCGCAACGCACCAGTCGTCGTAGCTATCTTCGAGTGTGCGCGAGGAGGCCTCGTCTGTTTTATCCGTGGGGATGTAGCCCAATTGTTTGTAATAGGTGAGGCCGCCTCGGGCTTCATAGGGTGTGTGCTCCTCACGGTCAAGCCAGCGTCGCGACGTGTCCTGATCGGGTGGTGTCATGGCATCCTTGTAGACGGCTTGCCATGCGAGATTTCGATCAAAGCCATGAAAGCCTTTGCGTATCGCTTCGGCTACGAGCGAGTCCGCATGGGTGCCGATCATGATGTTTGTGTAGCCAGGATTGGGCCACTTGGGCATCCACCCGCCCTCTTTGTAATTCTGCAGCAAGGCGGTAATCATGCCATCGATGCGCTCCGGGGCCACGAGCGTCAACAAGCTCATCTCCGCGCGAAACGTGTCCCATGTGGAATAGGCGGTGTAGCTTTCGCCGGCGTGGATCTTGTCGTCGAAGGCGCTGTAATAATGACCACCCTCTGAGAAGACACGCGGGTCCTGTAGCGCGTGATAGAGCGCGGTATACAGCCTCGACTTCTCCCTTGCTGTTGCTCCCTCTATCTGCAGGCGGTTCAGCTTTTCATTCCATGTCGTCCGTAACTGCTGTCTGACTGCATCGAAGTTCCAGGCTGGCATCTCGCGGTTGAGATTGGCGCGGGCTTCTTCAATGCTTAGAAATGACGTGCCTACGCGTACCTCAACCATCTCGCCGGGGTTGAACTCCGCATAGGCTCCGCGACTTGTGGCGGCTGCGGCGTTGTCCATGCCGTAGGTTTTTTCATCGCGCGGCGCCTGGTGAAACTGGATGACGAAGTAGCCTTTGAAGTTGGGTAACTTTTCTGGCCCAAGATGTGCATCCATGCGATGCGGGTTGTAGCCGGTAATCTCATGCGTTGCGAGTGAAACTGCGGCGTAACCGGCGATGCCTGGCCGCGATGTCTCCACGAGGACGCGTGCGATGCCGGTCTTCGGGAAGCGAAAACGCAGCATCGCGCAACGCTCCGTAGCGGTCATCTCGGCCTGAATGGTGTTGCCGTCGCCAGCACCAAGGGAGACTGCGTAATAGTCAGGCTTCGCTGTCTCCGCACTGTGCTTGTAGGACATCTTGCGGCTGTCCGGAGTGGTTCGTAACGCACCTACCTGCGGCATGAGGGTTACGTAGCCGTAATCGCCCATCCAGATTGCTGGTTGATGCGTGCCGATGAAGCCGGAGATTGT
>JBDTDX010000449.1:0-14419 GCA_039922815.1 Granulicella sp. | reverse complement strand
CGGTATTTCCCTCGCGGCCGAGGATGCGGGAGTATTCGTTCTCGACAACTGCACGTCCCTCTTCGAGCTGGCGGATCGTCATCAGGGTACCTTGCAGAATATCAAGGGGTTCGAATCCGGTAATTACGATAGGCACTTTGAAGCGTGCGCTCAGCGGTTCGTACTCCCGATAGCCCATCACGGCGCAGACATGGCCGGGGCCGAGGAATCCCTGCACTCGATTCTGTGGGGACTGCAGGATGGACGCGATCGACGGCGGTACCATCACATGCGATACGAGTATAGAGACATTTTTTACGCCTTCTACCTGCGCACGCGAGACGAGCATGGCATTGGCCGGTGCCGTGGTTTCGAAGCCAATGGCGAAGAAGACGACCTGTTTATCGGGATGATTGCGCGCAATTTTCAGGCAGTCGAGTGGTGAATAGACTACGCGTACATCGCCGCCGTGCGACTTGATCGTGAATAGATCTCCGTCCGAACCGGGAACGCGCAGCATGTCGCCGAAAGAGCAGAAGATGACGTTTTCGCGTTTCGCAATAGAGTGAGCCTTATCGATCATCTCGAGTGGCGTCACACAGACAGGACAGCCGGGGCCATGAACCAGTTCAATGCCGTCGGGCAGAAGGTGGTCGATGCCGTGCTTCACGATGGAATGCGTCTGGCCCCCGCAGACCTCCATCAACACCCAGGGACGCGTCTGAATGCGGCGAATTTCGCCGACAATTTTGGCCGCAATTGGACCATCGCGATACTCATCGAGATACTTCATGGTAAGCGTCCTCCGGGTTCGAATTCTTCGACAACGGGTGATTCAAGCTCGGTGAGCTGGTCAAGATCCCGAAGCGCCTGGTAGGTGCGTTCGGCTTCGGCTTCATCGACGCGGCTGATGGCAAAACCGACGTGGACGAGGACGTAATCGCCAACCTGCGTCTCTGGAACATACTCGAGGCAAGCCTCGCGCGTGATTCCGCCGAACTGGACTTTGGCCATGCGCATGCCGCGTGAATCGTAGGTTTCGAGAACCTTGCCAGGGATGGCCAGACACATTTCAGTCTCCTCGTCGCAGCAGTACATTCGCGATCACGGCCTGCCCTAAAGCAATACCGCCATCGTTGGCGGGAACTACGGAGTGTAAGAATACGCCGAATCCGCGAGCGCGTAAACCCTCTACGGTTCGATGCAAAAGATAGGCGTTCTGGAAACTTCCTCCGCTCAAACAAATACGATTTAGACCAGTAAGCTCGCGGATGCGGATGCAGACCTCGACGGTGGCAATGCTCAGAGTGTTGTGGAAACGGCTGGAAATTTCCCCCGCTGCAATGCCGTTTGAGAGGTCACTGACGATTGCGGCGATCATGGCCCGAAAGTCGATGATCGCGGGCTCTCCGTCCTCAATATTGAATGGATATCGCTGCTCCGATTGTGTTGCGGCGGCTTCAAGGGCGATAGCCGCCTGGCCTTCGAAGGTGACTTCGGAAGCCCACCCTGTGA
This sequence comes from Granulicella sp., assembly GCA_039922815.1. Taxonomy (GTDB): domain Bacteria; phylum Acidobacteriota; class Terriglobia; order Terriglobales; family Acidobacteriaceae; genus Edaphobacter. The sequence continues at coordinate 12,925 of JBDTDX010000449.1, read as the reverse complement.
GCACGGCAACGGCATCGAAGAGCCGGCCGCAGGAGGATGTTTCGACCGTATTCAGGCGGCGCGAGAGCATGGAATCGACGACCGAGAGTTGATACTCGGGGATGTCGCGAAAGCAGTGCAAATTACCTGGTTTTTGATCGCCTAGAGCATCGCGCAGATAGCTAAGCGCCATGCGCCAGGGTTGTCGGATGGACGCGTCCCCGCCCGGGAGTGAGACATATCGAAAGTGAGCTTGGCGAATGAAGCCAGTGAGATTGACGGTAAGAAATTCCCCTCCCCAGATCTTGCCATCGAGGCCGTACCCGGTGCCATCGAATGCGACGCCGATGACATCGCCACTCAAATGGTTTTCGGCCATACAGCTGGCGATGTGTGCGTGGTGATGCTGCACGGCAATTTTGCGCTCGATATTGGAGGCGATGGCCATGCGCGTACTCATGTAATGAGGGTGCTGGTCGTAAGCCACGGCCTGCGGCGTGACACGGAAAAGACGCTTCATCTTGGAGAGCGTCTCCTCAAAGAATTGCATCGTCTCGTAGTTCTGTAAGTTCCCAATATGCTGGCTAAGAATGGCATGGCCGTCTTTGGTGAGACAGAAGGTACTCTTCAGTTCGGCGCCATAAGCGAGGACCGGCGCATCCGCAGTTTCAAGAGGAATGGTCTGCGGAGCAAAGCCGCGAGAACGTCGAAGGACGCGTTCGCGGCCCTCAAAGTTGCGGACGACCGAATCGTCAACGCGGGTGGCGATCTCGCGATTGTGCAGAAGAAACCAGTCGGCAATGTTGCCGAGTTGCAGCATAGCATCTGTGTTCGAGATCACAATGGGCTCTTCGCTAATATTGCCACTGGTCATCACCAGCGCTGGGAAGACCGAATCCGTCTGCGGCGAATCACTGAAAAGCAGATAGTGCAGCGGGGTATATGGGAGCATCAGGCCCAGAGTGTTGTTGCCGGGAGCAATGCTGAGAGCGAGATTCGCTTCCGGCCGCCGGCGCAGGATGACGACGGGGCGACGAAGGTGGCGCAGCGCAGCTTCATCTTCCGGGAGAATTTCACATAGAGCACGGGCGGCGGCGATGTCGCGGACCATGAGAGCAAAGGGCTTATGCGGGCGGTGCTTGCGGCGACGGAGTTCGGCTACTGCGGTTTCATTGGTGGCGTCACACGCGAGCAGAAAGCCTCCGAGACCTTTGACGGCAAGAATCATTCCTTCATGAAGAAGATCCCGGGCCTGATGAAGAATGGAGAGTGATTCTGTATCAGTAAAGGATTGCGGGACCATGGCTCCCCGTGGAAGAAGCGCGAGTGATGGACCGCAGAGGGCGCAAGCATTCGGTTGTGCGTGGAAGCGGCGGTCATTGGGGTCGGCATACTCGACCGCGCATTCGCTGCACATCGTAAAGGCAGACATGGTGGTATTGGGGCGGTCATACGGGATGCTATGGATGATGGTGTAGCGCGGCCCGCAGTGGGTGCAATTGGTAAACGGATAACCGAAGCGGCGATTGTGCGGATCGCCAAAGTCCTGCCAGCAGGCGTCGCAAGTGCCAGCGTCCGAGGGAACGAAAGCAATTGCCCCCTCCTCTTCGCGGCTGGGAAGAATGGAGAAGCCGGCGAGGCCGAACGGGACGATATGTGACACGACAACATCCAGGACCTCTGCGAGTTGCGGTGGTTTCGTCTTTAATATTTTTAAAAATACATCGAGAGCCGCTGTACTGCCTTCAATCTCGATCGTCACGCCTACAGTGGAGTTGAAGACGTGACCTGCAAGACCTAGCCTCTGCGCCAGCTTGTAGACAAAAGGGCGGAAGCCGACACCTTGCACTGTGCCGCGGACCTGAACCTTAAGGCGCGTGAAGATACCTTGCCGGGTCCTTGAGTCCATATCCGTCATGCGCAGTTTCATCTCGCACACATCATCGCAGATGGTGCTGAATGATGTCATCCAGCGGGATACTCTCGGCCGCGACGTATCCCCTCAGAGCGCCCATATGACGAGATCAAACCCGAGCAGTCCGTCTAGCCGCCACAGCGAGAGATCGGCGCTGTCATAGAACACAGCTAAGGCATGGACATAACCTCTAACCCTATCTGCCCCCGGATGACGGAAGCGTAGACCAGGCAGGATAAAACCAACGAGAAACCAAGCTCTGATAGAAATTGCGGGGAACGTAAGCTGTAGTTTTGATCATTTGATAGCGCTGTATTTCAGACGTATTTGGTTCATCCGCACATTTGCTGATACTGCGTCAACTGACGCTGGCGCCTCTAATCTGTTGTTGAATACAGGAGTTTAGAAGGTCGCCAGTTTAGAGCCTTGGCAGCGTTTTGAGAATTTTGCGCCATTTCCGAGGTTCCGGGCTCATCTTCACCAAAAGAGAGGAAGAGCCCAAATAATTCTCAAAACCACACCCCGCCCTTGGAACTGAGCGATCGGTGGAGTGGAGGGGGCATAGCGCAGCGGAGGCCCGTATTAGCGCAGCGCGGACGATTGGGGTGCTTCTTGTCGCGCGCCAGGACGAAGCCCCTCCGCAGGCTTGGTTTCCTTGCATCAGCGCGATACGCAGAGATCGCTTTCCATTTGGTTACGGCTCCAGGGGTGGCATCGCGGGCAGGAGAGGGCCGCAGAGATTCTCTCTGGAATTGCAACCTCTTTTCGCTTTACGGCCGTCCAGATGGGATATTTCTCTTTTTGCCTACGGAGCTATTACGACTGAGGCGTCGATGTCATCTGGAAACTTGTGAGACCTTAGAATCAGACTGAGGCGTAACACGATGGCGGAATTAAGTAGAACAGGCATATCCCTTGAACAGGACTTATTGGCGGGGTTCGACAAGCTGATTGCGCGCAGAGGGTACAAGAATCGGTCCGAGGCTCTACGGGATCTCATTCGGGATGCGCTTCTGTCCGACGTAATCGACTCGAACAAGCCGGTCGTCGGGACGCTAACGCTGGTCTACGATCACCATGTGCCCAACCTGTCGCAGAAGCTGACTGAGATGCAGCACCACGCCGGGACGATGGTCCTGGCTGCAACGCATGTGCATCTCGACCATCACTACTGTCTCGAAGTCATCATCATGAAAGGCAAGAGCAAAGAGATTCAGGAAATGGCTGACCGCATTCTGGCAACACGCGGAGTTGAGTTAGGCAAATTGGTATTGACCAACTCGGGCGCTGCTCTCAAGACGGCGAAATAGCATCCGCCCGAACTTCCAGTTCGTCCAGCCGATGCCATCGGTAGAAGGCAATTGAAAGAATCCAACTCAGCACGAAGAAACCGATAATGAAATAGCCCAACATTCCGAAGTTGTTATTGAGCTTCCGCACTCCTTCCCAAAGTAATCCCTTCAAGCGAAACTGATCGGCGATCAGTCCCAATACCTCGACCCCTCCGACAATGAGCGCTACGACGACGGAAACAAACGTAATCGTCATGTTGTAATAGAGCTTCCGTACCGGCTTCACGAAGGCCCATCCGTAAGCCCCGAGCATCAGGATGTTATCGGTCGTGTCGATGAGCGACATGCCCGCTGCAAAGAGCACAGGAAAAACCAGGATCGACCAGAGGGAGAGTCCTTTGGAGACCTCCGCGGCCGAGATGCCCAGAAGTCCAATCTCCGTGGCTGTATCGAAACCCAACCCGAAGAGCAGGCCAAGCGGAAACATGTGCCAGCTACGCTCGATCATCGCAAAGACAGGACGGAGGAATCTGGCAAGGAGGCCTCGGTCCGCGAGCAGCAGATTCAGGTCTTCCTCGACATATGGCGCTCCATTGCGGACACGAACAAATACCCGATAGACCGAACGCAGGACCGTCAGATTAATGATGGCAATGCCAAACAGGAAGATGGTCGAGACTATCGTGCCGATGACTCCGCTAATGCTGCGAAAGGCATCGAGGCGATGCTGGAGCATCAGCGTTGTCGAGGCAATCAGCAAAGAACCGATGACCACAATGGTCGAATGGCCGAGAGAGAACATGAACCCGACCGCAACAGGACGCTTGCCTTCCTGCATGAGTTTGCGCGTCACATTGTCGATGGCGGCGATATGGTCCGCGTCTACGGCGTGCCGAAGGCCAAAGCTATAGGCTAGAAATGCCGTTCCGAGCAACACGGGGTAGTGATGAAATGCAGCTACCGCCCAGAGCCACGCACCCGCGTTGAACGCGAGTAGAATGCTGTAGATGCCAAATATCCTCGTCCGGACATTGCCGGGGGCATCATTCAGCAGACCGCGCATTCCATGCTCCAGGACTATCGCAAGATGGAACTCTCCCGGCGACAGCAAGTTCGTGCCATCATACTATTCCTAAAAACGTGTTATCAATGATAGATCGTTGAAATTGGCGGAGCGTCTGTCTCCGGTTGTCGTTCGACCATCCACGCCTGCCAGCCGGGTATGCAGATTTCAAGTGATTAATTCACGGAGTAGTCGTGCACATTGGTAGCACGATTATTAGAATCATCACACGGCCATTGCTAGGTGCAACATTGTTGGGCGCGGGGGGAGCTCCAGCGCAAACTGCGGGCCCGAGCAATAAGGCTTATCAGGCTCCGCTATCAGGGATCCATCCGGATAACTATTACAAGTTCAACGGCCTTCTTACCTACAGCCAGGGGGAGACAAAGACGGTTTTAGCATCACGGCCCGCGCTTATCACGGCAATTGGCACTCGAGTGATCAAATTCCCGTCACCGCCGTACCCCTGGTTGGTTTCTTCGGCGCATTGAACCCGACTGAAGGTGGCAATTCGGGACGTTATAGCTTGCAGTCCGAATGGCATCGCTGCGGCGCAGACTCCGAGACGAAGATTTCAGCTTATGGATTTTATTATGACCTCAATTTGTTTTCCGATTTCACCTACTACCTGACGGACCCCAATCGCTGCGACCAGTTCGAACAGCAGGACAGGCGCTGGGTAGCTGGGCTCGACGCGCACCACACGATCTTCAGCAAATGGCATCTTGCGGCTCATGCGAAGCAGGCTGAAACTGTGACCGACAGCAACCGGATGTTCCAGTGGGGTGTGGAACAAGGGCGTCCTGAATCCGGCAAGATCGGCATTGCGCCGGAGTGGTTCTACAAGAGCGACGGCTCGATTCTCCGCGCGCTCTTTGAAGCTCGGGAGATTCCGGGTCACGCAGAGGACGGTGGCGAAGAAGCAGAACTTGCGGGCATCTATGTGATCGACAAAGAAGGGTTCCGATGGGTGTTCCCGGACTAGTCTGCACGGGAGTGCTGGGAGCCGCTCCACCACATCCCGATATTGAGGGCACAAGGACAGCGCCAAGAAGCAGCAGGAGTCGGATTGACCGCTTGGAGCGGCGTACCGCAGCGAGAGAGATCAGGGAGAGGGTCAGGGCCATAGTCAATGGCATCCCTCGATCGGGCCTCCGATCGTCCTGCTGTTGAACCCGCGCCATAACCGGTGTTGAGGTCGTCACCGTCAGGACCGTCGTCACCGGCCCGCCGTTCGGAGTTATGTTTGTCGGCGAGAAACTGCATGCCGCGCCGGATGGAAGTCCGCCACAAGCAAAGGCAACAGACTGATTGAACCCATTCACCGGGTTCACCGTGAAGGTTGAGGTTCCGCTCTGCCCATGTTTGATCGTGAGGCTGGATGGGTTGGCGACAACGCTATAGTCCGGTAGCCCTGTAACTGTGACGGTCAGTGGAGTAGACTGCGATGCTTTGAAGTTTGTGTCACCTGTGTAAGAGGCGACGACACTCTGCGCACCGACGGAGAGTGCGGTGGTCGAGAAGGAAACGACTCCGGATGCGAGGTTTCCGGTGCCGAGAAGCGTCGTGCCATTGAGAAACTGAACAGTGCCGGTCGGGGCTCTGCCCGTGGATGAGATCAAAGTCGCGGTCAAGATGACCGAGGTCCCAACTGTATTCGAGGAAGAAGTCGCGGCCAGTCTTGCAACCCTGCTCGCCTGAGTTACGGTCAGAGTCCCGTCCACCGCGGTGACGGTGTAATTCGCGATGTTCACGCCAGAGGCATTGGAACGATGGCATAGGAACCGGCCGTGCTGACGAGGGTAGCAGCGCTCGTGGCCGAAGCCGCGAGTTCGTCGCCGTTCACCGCACCGGTTGCGGTCGCCGTAAAGCCTTGGTTAGCCGCTCCGAAGGATCTGCTGGCGTTCGCGGCCGTCACCGTAAGCGATGCTGGGCTTACGGTGAAAGAAGTTCCAACACAGGCTGACGGTGAGTTGAGTGTGAACCATAATCATCGTAGTAGCCGCTCTCTCCCTCCTTCGGGCTATAGGGCAAGGCGAATAGCGCATGATGGAAGTCATCGCTCCACTGGGAATCCATGCGTACCCATTGGCTTCTCGCGGCCTCACGATTCTTGGGTCATTGAGATCACTCTCAGCTATAAGGTGAAACTCCTTGCCGAGTGTAGCGCCCAAGCGCTCAGTCTCGGCGGAGAGCTGTTCCATGAAGTGGACCGAAGACAGGTCGAGGAACGCATGGACAGCATCGAATCGGAGGCCGTCGCAGTGATAGTCCCTCAACCACATGAGGACATTATCCACGAAGAAGCGGCGCACCTCATCGCTTCCTTCCCCATCCAGGTTGACCACGCTCCCCCAGGGGGTCTTTCGATCAGCATTGAGGTACGGACCGAACATAGTGGTGTGGTTACCGACCGGGCCGAAGTGGTTATAGACCACATCCAGGATTACGCTCAGGCCGGTTGCGTGGCAGGCATCGACAAAGCGCTTGAAAACATCCGGTCCCCATAAGATTCATGGGTGGCGAAAAGCGCTACGCTGTCGTACCCCCAGCCTGCTTCCCCGCCCAGGCGGCTACTGGCATTATTTCAACGTGCGTCACGCCAAGTTCAGCCAGATAAGCCAGATGCTGAATAGCCCCATCAAAGGTGCCTTCCCTGCTGAAGGTTCCGATGTGTAACTCGTAGATGATGGAGCCTGTTTTAGGTGAGCCACGCCAGAATTGATCGTGCCAGTCGAAGAGGCTCTGATCGTACGTAGAGCTCGGAAGGTCCGTGCACTCCATCCGGCTGACGCAGACTACGTGGATCCGGATAAGGCGTCTCCTCGTCATCGAGCAAAAAGGCATACTTATCGCCGCAACCTGCTTCCTCGACCTCAAGCATCCACCAGCCACGATTGCTGGGGCCGTTCATCGGCAAGATCTGGTCCTGCCACTTCAAGGACATCTTCTTGGCTTTCGGAGCCCAGACGCCGAACTTGTGCATTGGCAAACCTCCTGGAATGGGTTGCTAAAAGATCCCCGAGAGCCCCTCTCTCCGCCCCGGCCTAGACCCAAACGCTTGGATTACCGTAACCCGATACGGGTTGCGTGCCAGAATCCGGCTGAAAGTCAGCGCATCCCTAACCCGTCAACTCATTTGTTCGGATCGCCCGATCATCGTTCGTTGCATCCGTAGGCTTCGACTCCGGCGATCCCTCCTGCCGTAGGAAAATCGACAAAAAGACATAGAGCGCAATCGATGCATATTCCGCTTCTCAGGTCTGCATCGTCGAGAACCAGAACTTGGCCGACCCAAGGAAAGCCGCCTTAGAAAGCTGTGGCTGGTGCTGTAGTGCCAACTCCGAGTTATACGACGCCGCTCCCGATAGCCAGTGACCCACGAACGCCGCTACAAACATCACCCCAAACGCCAGCGAAAGGCTGTTCTTTTTCAGCCAGATGTCGCGGGGGTTGCTCTTGTGCCCCACAGCCGCTCCCTGGTTTCCGTCCTTTCTGGAATGCGGCGTCCCCTTCTGGTGCAACACCACGCCAAACAGAATCAACGACGCCAGTTGCAGCACCGCCGCCTGCCAGTTCGAGAAGATACCCTGCAGAAAATCGCCTGTTCGCACATATTTCGCATACCCTAGCTGCGGTAGTCCGTGCGCCCCCTGCGTGCCTTCGTATAGCAACTTGCCGCTAAATACCTGCACTGCCAGACACACCACAAACAACACCACAAACACAATCAGCAGGGCATTGTCCTTCACAAACTTCATCAGGGCTTTCATGTGGCCTCTCAGTGCTCAACCGTAGGATGTGACCGTTACCAAGTTCGTTCGCCACGTTGCTCTGCACTCATTCAAATGCCCCTCAGCACGCTGCGGCTCCTCCAATGGAGCTCACAATTAACGACGCGTCGACGGTTCCTGATGCTTGAATGGATATCGGGGCGGTTCATTCTCATCTCCTCATTCTTGATCCAAGCTCTTGACCATCGACTGAAAGCGCTCAGACTTGTCGACAATGGGTTATCGCCGCCGGTGGAGCTGTTCTACGTGCGTCAGATAACCAAGCAATCAACCCGGGGGAGTGTTTCAGAAAGCAATCGGCTTGATGTTTACCGGTCACATAAATATGACCAGCTGCGCTCACGTGGCATCGGGAATCTGAGCAGGCGCTTAGGTTTTAAACGATAAAGATGACAGCTCCACACTTCCTCGTCAATGACCGACCCTTCCCTTCTCTCATTCGAATAGCGTTGTCCTTGAACGGCCAACTTTTGTAGCTGTATTATCGCGGTCATGAGTGAGCAAAGTAGCAAACCCAACCCAACGGCGGAGCCGCTGAGCGCTGAAAAGCGGCGCTATACGTTTGCCAGGAAGCAGCAGATCATGGCGATGTTCAGCGACAATGCGAAGGTTTACATCCAACTCAGCGGAACTGCGCTGGGTCTGACGCTCACCTTTGCTCACCCAATCCTGCGAGTGCCAGCTAAGGAGAACATTGCCGATGGCTGGATGATTGCAGTATGGATTTGCTTCCTCACCACGATCATCACGGGTGCTTTCTACCAATACAAAGCTGTGAAGCTACTTGAGCTCGAGATCGACTGGCAGTCTTCCGACATATGGGGATGGCTGCAACCGGGCTAGGTTTATGGCGCAATGTTAGTGGCCTTCTACTGGGGGACGATCCTCTTCACGGGCTTGCGATCTTGGGTCTAAAGGATTCCTAAACTAGTCAAACGACATTCGGAATCATCGCGTTGCTCTCGGATTGACGGAGGCGCATTACCGCCCTTCCCCGTCGCCAATGGTTTCTTAGTTACGATCGTGACCTTTCAGATGGTCTTCCTTGTTTCCCCAGACCCAGTACCTCAAACGCAATGGACTTGTTCGGGAGATCAATAAGGCACGATCCAAAGATCAAGATCGAAGCCAACCCATCGGGCGCGACGGAATCTAACATTGACGGCAGACAAATCGTCTGTTTGTTAAACTCATCACGCACGCGAAAGCAGACAATTCATGAAGAAAACAATTGAGAAATCGAAGCCCATTGCTCCGGACGACCCAGTCGGAAATGGTGGAGAGCCGCATAAAAGAGCCAGCGATACTCATTTTGCCATGACGACGCAAACTGTTGCCACTACTTTTGATGACGAGAACTCTCTGAAGGTGGGACCGCGAGATCCGATGTTAGTGGAAGAACACGTTCTTTTTGAAAAGTTCTTCTTTAAAAAAACACGCCACTTCGACCGAGAGAGGATCCCACGGCGAATCCTTCCCAGATTAAAAATCTTCTCCAGGAAGAGACTTCTGCATACGGTTGTTCTTATGTCATATCAACTTCGGGTCTATCCATGATTGTTCCTCTTGTTTTGGAAGCAGGTTGGCGTTCACTCCTCGCCGCGAGTCGATTGTGGGAGCCGCCCGCAATGCCTCTGGTAATCGTCTCTCCCCATCCTGATGATGAGACGCTCGCAACGGGCGGTCTTATCGCCAGGGCAACGCAACGCGGAATAAATGTTCAAGTCCTTGCTGTGACGGATGGCGAAAATGCTTATCAGGAATCCGTGAACTTAGGGATAATTCGCCAAGGCGAACAAGAACAGGCACTCAGGGTTCTTGGCGTGCCGGCAGATCATATAGTTCGTTTGCAGTTGAAGGACAGCGACGTCTCGTCTCACATCGACCCTCTGGTAGAGGGCCTTTCATCTATTTGTACTGATGAGACTCACGTTCTCGCACCATGGCCCCATGATTTTCATCCAGACCATGAAGCTTGCGGTCGAGCTGCACAGCAAGTAGCCGCGAGTACCGGAGCGCTGCTTACTTTTTATTTATTTTGGACGTGGCACCGGGGCACTCCTGCGCTTCTGGAAGATCACCAACTTCTCCGGTTTACCCTAACCGAACGACAACACGACGCTAAGTTGAAGGCTCTCAGTCATCACTCTTCGCAACTCACGCATGCGTCGGGCGAACCCATCCTTCCGGACAATCTGCTCTGGCCAGCAAAACAGCCTTTCGAAATATACCTGCGAGCATGACGATAGACACTACAAGTCAATCATTCTTCGAGAAGATTTATCGTGAGGAAGAAGATCCCTGGAGCTTCGCTTCGAGTGACTACGAGCAACATCGTTACACAACGATCATGAACGCTTTGAGCGCCAGGCCCTATCGCAATGCCTTCGAACCCGGCTGTTCTGTTGGCGTCCTTACCAGCCAACTCGCCCTCATCTCAGGGCGGGTGTACGCGATGGATATATCGCCGACAGCAATCGAGCGAGCTCGTCAACGTTGTCTTGGCCGGGGCAACGTTGTTGTTTGTTGTGGAGCACTTCCTCTGCATATGCCCGCAACGTCATTCGATCTCATCGTCTTTAGCGAGCTAGGGTACTACTTCGACGAGAACGCTTTGGCGCAATTGGCCGGAAGCCTCACTGCGAGGCTCGAGCCTAACGGAGTCTTGATTGCGGCGCATTGGCTGGGGAATTCGGCGGACCATATTCTCAGCGGTGATCGGGTACATGAGATTCTAAAGTCGGTCAGCGGCATAGAACACAGGTTCGGCGAACGCCATTCCGGGTTTCGGTTGGATCGGTGGGTTCGTTCATGATCCTTATTCCATGGCACATTGCCGTATTGATTCCTGCTCGTAACGAAGAAGTGCTCCTGCCTCGCTGTCTTGAGTCCGTCCTGGACGCCTGCCAACAACTTCCTCCCCTAGTAACCTGGGACATCATTGTGGCCGTGGATAGTTCAACGGATCTTACTCACGAAATCGCGGAACACACACTTTCAGGTTGCGGCGCCGTTCTGACGACGAAGGCACAATCTGTTGGCGAGGCTCGACGCCTTGCAGCCAGAAAAGCACTCGAGCGATACGCGGGTTCGCTGTCTCGCTGTTGGCTTGCAAATACAGATGCGGATTGCTTTGTGCCGCAATCCTGGCTCGTCGATCAGCTAGAGATTGCGACGAGGGGTCGGGATGCCGTTGCAGGAATCGTCGACGTCGATTCCTTCGAAGATCACGCTGCCGAGGTACAGCCCAGATTCCGTGCGAGTTATCAAATAAATCTCGATGGGACTCATCCACACGTGCACGGAGCAAATTTGGGCATGCGAGCCGACGCATATCTCCGCGCTGGAGGATGGAGTGATTTGAAGACCGCAGAGGACCACGATCTTTGGAATCGTCTCCTCGCGACAGGCTCTCGACGGCAGTCCATCGCAACCATGCAAGTCATCACGAGCGGTAGGCGCGTGGGACGGGCTCCCCATGGGTTTGCCGAATCATTGTCAGCCTATAACGAGGTTCGCTTTGAATGATGACTTCCAGACGCGGCTGAGAGAGCTGCTTCGTGAGGAATTGCCGTGCCCTGGCGGAGGAAAGACACGCGTCCGCCATCACCAACTTATGGAGATCGGGCGAAAAGATCTCTCTCTTGCCCGACTAGCAGAAGCACACTACGATGCAGTCGCGATCCTGGCCGAGGCGGGACAAGAGGCGAAACCGAATATTGTTTATGGAGTCTGGGCTTCGGAAAAGTCTGGCGAAGAACTGTCCATCATTGAAACTGAGGGCGGGCTCAGACTGAATGGAAAGAAAATGTTTTGTAGTGGGGCACAGATTGTCGATCGGGCGCTTGTCACGGCAGGCGGTTCAACTCCACTCCTTATAGACGTCGACCTAAAAGCAAATCAGGATTCGCTTGCCTACAATCACTCCGAATGGAAGACCAAGGCGTTTGAGAAGACGGGCACAGCCACCGTCTACTTTCGCGATGTACGAGCTTTCAGAAAGACCGTGATAGGCCGCCCCGGCTGGTATCTGGATCGCCCCGGGTTTTGGCATGGTGCCTGCGGTCCAGCAGCATGTTGGACTGGAGGAGCCGCTGGTCTGGTTGACTATGCGCTCAAACAATCAAGGACTGATGCACACACATTGGCTCATCTGGGTGCGATGCACGCCTCTGTGTGGGCGGCAAGAAGTTTTCTGGATACAGCTGGCGACGAAATCGATACTACCGTGAATGATCGTGAAAGCGCACTTAGACGGGCGCTTACAGTACGGCACCTTGTCGAGCAGTCTTGCACGGACGTGCTGCAAAGGTTTCGACGGGCTTATGGCCCTCGCCCTTTGGCTATGGATGCCGAGATTGGCCGAAGGCTTCAGGAACTCGAGCTCTACCTTTGCCAGTCTCATGCTGAAAGGGACCTCGAGGCTCTTGCTAAAGCGGTCCTCCGCGACCACTTGCGAGCGGAGGCTGCATTCTGCTGACAGCAATTCTGCAACTTCGATCGATGCGTTCCATTGTGCGCGTTGTGCTGCCGCTAGGTTGTATGTTTTTCGCCTGCGCGCGACTTCACGCTCAGCTTCCCTTCTATACCGACGACGCGGCAGTCACGGAACGCGGAAAATTTCACTTGGAGTCCTTCAACGAGTATGACGCTCTCCAGCTTCAATACCCGAATCATAGGCAAAATACAGCGAACTTCAAGGTTAACTATGGTCTGCCCCACAAGCTCGAGTTTGATGTAGATTTTCCAATTCTGTCAATCTATCGAAGCGCAGGAAACCTGCCTTCCATAGGTGTGGGAGACACCAATTTGGGGATTAAAACAACCTTTCGCACAGAATCTCCCGCTTCCAGACTTCCTGCTCTTGCTGCCAGTTTCTATG
>JBDTDX010000448.1:0-8090 GCA_039922815.1 Granulicella sp. | reverse complement strand
AGTTTCGCCTTTAAATAACGCAAGCGCTGCTCTAAATCATCGCGGCTCATACGGTCTTCAGCCAGGTTAGATATACGTTGCCGGTTATGTCCATTCCGCCGATACCCGCACCAAAGAGCAGTACGGGAATGAGGCGTGTCCAACCTTGGTAAAAATTTCCCTGCACAAAAAGCGCAACCTGGAGCGCGGAGGCCAGTGGGCTGCACCTGAGCCATCCATAGCTTTGATGGTGGTACTACCTTTACTCCCTGTGAGATCGCCTGCGTTCAGCTTCGTATCAGGATTGATTTGTCTTTGGCGATTTTAGTCGCGTGAAGGTAGGGCGCGTTGTCACTCGCTTGCGCGATACCGCCGAAACTTTCTGAGGCACCAATGCCCCACGCTTCAACGACCGGAAGCTCTGCACCTTGGCCTCATCTGGAAACGGGCGCGATCCCTCTTGCAATGGAACGGGTTTGGTCGACATGTGTGCGCGAAGAGCCTGGGCCTTCACCTCTTCCCATCCATGAATTAGCAGGTTGCTCGCATCATTCAGATGAGCCGTCATCAGCCTGGATGCCAGCGCTGCATTCCGATCTTCAATGGCAGCAAGGATAGGTTTGTGGAAGGCCAGCGTATGTTCAAGGTCGACCATCTGCGAGGTAACGATGATCATGTTAAGCATCGCGCGATGGATCGTATCAAAGAGCCGACTGGTAAGCCGGTTGCCGGAAGCCTGGAAGATGATGCGGTGGAAAAGCAGGTCCGAAGCCACGAGTTTGACCCTGTCTCGCTTGCTGTTTTCAAAGTCTGTAAGCGATTGTCGCAAAAGCGCAATATCTGCGGAATTAGCCCGTTCTGCTGCCTTTGCAGCCAGTGCTGGCTCAATCATGAATCGTAGTTCGGTCAACTCCTGAACGGAAGTGTCATCGAGCAGGAAGAGAAATTCCATGGGTACTGCAAGCACCGACGATGCGTCACGATTCAGGTAGCTGCCATCGCCGACCTTTTGCGTGATAACCCCCATAATTTCAAGAACCTTGAGCGCCTGCCGCAGCGAAGACCGGGCCACCTTGAAATGTGCAGCCAGTTCGCGCTCCGGAGGCAGTTTGGTCCCAGGAGCCAGAACCCCTTCGCTCATCATTTGCTGAAAACGCAAAATAAGAAGGTGTGTGACATCTTCCTTGCCGGCCAGCACGTGGTAAGAAGCTTCCGAAGCGACCGTTCGACGAGTTGTCATAAGGACATAGTGCGCGGCCAATCCCTGCAAAGTCAACGGGCGTGGCAAGATGGCGCATCAAAAGGTAGTACCGAAAGTCAGGCCGAGCGTTGCGTCGTTATATTAAATAAGGGAATTTGCACCGAGTACGCAAAAAGCAATTTAGTTTCGGTGGTCTTGGTTTGACACTCGCGCTTGAAAGGTAGTACCTTTTCCCTTCGTCCCAAGAACGCCTGTTCTTCGTTCGGGTACGTCGGATGTCTAAAGGGAGAGCCATGAAAACAGTTCCTACAAGCAGCATCATCAGGAAGAGCTTCCTCGCGCTGATCGCGGTGTCTTTTGCGGGGCCTGTGATGGCTCAGGTTGAACAGGGGCGATTCGTCGGACGCATCGCCGATTCGCAGGATGCAAGCATCCCGAACGCTTCCGTCAAGGTCACCAATCTCGGAACGAATATTGTGCAGACGGCCACCACAGATGGCAACGGTAATTTCGTGATTACCCCTGTTCCAACCGGCGTCTACAAGGTTGTTGTTAGCTCGCCTGGTTTTGAAACAGCGGTTGCCTCAAGCATCGAGGTGCAGGTCGGTCAGATCGTTCGCGAAGATATGAAGCTGGCTGTCGGTGCCTCCACCACGACCGTAGAAGTCACGACACTCGCACCTCTGCTGACGACTGACTCAGCAACAGTGGGCCAAGTGATTACGAACAAGCAGTTGACGGATCTGCCCCTGAATGGGCGCGGCTTCTTTCGGCTCGCGGAACTCACACCGGGTGCAGCCCTTCTTGCACCTACCGGTAACTCGCTTGCCATACGTCCTGAGGTGGTGAATGGTAATACCATCAGTGGAATTCGTGGCAGCGCCGTTTCTTTCCTCCTCGACGGCGTGGATATAAGCGAACAGCATCAGGGCGGCACGTTCATCCAGACTTCGATTGACGCTTTGCAGGAGTTTTCCATTCAGCAAAGTCCCTACTCTTCCGAGTACAATCGTGGCGGAGCTTTCTTCAACGCAACGGTGAAGAGCGGCACCAATCGCTATCATGGTGGTCTGTTCGAGTTCATTCGGAATGACAAGCTCGATGCTCGCAATTACTTCGCGCTCACGCGGCAAGTTTTGAAGCGCAATCAGTTCGGTGCCGATCTCGGTGGCCCCGTTTCGATTCCTAACATTTATAGTGGCAAAGACAGGACCTTCTTCTTCGTTAATTATGAAGGACAGCGGTTGCGACAGGGGTTGATCTTCAATAGCACCGTGCCGAGCGACGCGCAGCGCGCTGGCAATTTTGGCTCGAAGGTCATCTATGATCCTGCATCGTCACCGGCTGGCACGGGTGCCGGAGGAACTGGACCTGCTTCGGCCCGCACAGCATTTGCCAATAACACCATTCCTCAAAATCGAATTTCTCCTCAGGCTCTTGCGATTCTTGCCTATATTCCGCGCCAGAACAACCCCGGTGGAACCTTCGCCTATGCGCCATCGCAAGCAATCGATTTCAACCAGTACACGGTTCGTCTCGACCACCAGATATCATCCCGCAACCGCCTCTTTGCTCGTTGGATCTATGTCACAAACCGCGAGGTAGATCCCAACGCATCGCCCCTGCTTGGTGTTGCAAACCTTACTTCGATCGGTCAGGATATTGCCGTCGGTGTCATCACCAACGTTCGCTCTAACATGGTGAACGAGGCCCGTGTGCATTTTCTCCCGAGCCATGTGCGTCTACAGGCCTTCCTCCAGGGGACGGACTTCAACGCTAAATTTGGAGTAGCAGGGTTTACTGCCCAGCTTCGGCCTGGCGTCGGTGGTTCATTTCCGGACTACTCCTGGAGCGGATATGCCGCGTTCACTGGATCGGCCTTCGACCAGCGTCCAAAGTCTCAGGATCGCAAGGCAGTAGAGGGAACTGAAAACTTCACTATTCTCAAGGGACGTCAGTCCATCAAGATGGGCACTCTCATCCGCTATTATCAGTGGCTTGGTTATGACAGCCAGACCTACGCGGGGCAGTTCAGCTTCAACGGAAATGCTACAGGCAACGGCAACGCCACCGGCGATGCCTATGCGGACTTCCTTCTTGGCTATCCAAATCAGGTAGCTCGCGCTTACCCTGCAGACAACTTTGGCGGTCAGCAGACCTACAAGCAATTCTTTCTGCAGGATGATATTCGACTCAGTGACCGTCTGACCATCAATGTTGGTCTGCGATACGAATACTCTCCATGGCTCGCCGGCTACAAGGGACAAATCGGCACCTTCGATCCCACCCGTGCGAAGCCCATTATCGTCTCAGGGGAAGGCACCATTCCCGACCTGTCCGCGCAGTACGCGGCACCTGCTGCGTATTCGTTCTTCGGCCAGTATATCCAGACGAGCTCGCAGGCCGGACTGCCGTTGAACATCACTTATACCGATAAGACCCAATTTGCACCGCGCATTGGCATCTCACTCGGCCTCGCAAAAAAGACCGTGCTCCGCGCTGGATTCGGCATGTTTTACGAGCCGGAAGGCACCAGCGGCCGCGTCAATCTAAACACGTTGCCTTTTCGCCTGGCGGAATCAGTCAATCAGACGGCGAATGTCTTTCCCACAAGAAATATCGCTAACTACTTTCTGGGAACTGCGCTTGGTTCGGCGCAGGCAAATCCCACGCTCAACCCAACCAAAACTTCGTTGAAGGTTGGCTATAACGAGCATTACAGTCTGAATATTCAACAGCAACTCACACAGAAAGATGTGTTCGAGATTGGATACGTAGCCAACCGGGGTGTCCACCTGAACGGCAGCAATGACTTCAATGATCCCACTCCCGGAGCCGGCTCCATTCAGGCTCGCAGACCGTATCAGCCATTTGGGACGATCTCGTTCAATACGCAGGATACGTCGACAAACTATAGCTCTCTACAGATGAAATTGGATCATCGGCAAAGCCACGGACTTACTGCGCTCATCTCGTATACTTACTCGAAATTTCTGCAGTTCAACCAGTCTCCAGCCCTTGGTGGCAACCTCGGTTACGAATATGCATTGTCTCCTTATGATGTGCCGCACAACGTCGCTATGAGTGAAACCTATACACTGCCGGTAGGACGTGGCCAAAAGTTCCTTGGGGGAGCGAATCATTTCGTCAACGGTGTTCTCGGTGGCTGGAATCTTCAAAGCATCATCATTTTGCGTAGCGGCGTTCCGTATACCCCGGTTGTAGGCAGCGACCGCGCCAATACCGGAGTTGGTAGCCAGCGGCCAAATCTTAATCCAGCCGGTGGAACCGCCAACTTCCAGAGGACAGTAGCGAATTGGTTTGACAAGTCTCGCTATATCGCAGCACCGGTACTCACTTATGGAAATGTTCGTGCTAACACGCTTCGCAGTGACATATACCGGCAGTTTGATGCGTCGCTCTTCAAGAACTTCGCGCTGCCCGGAGAAAGTACGCTCTCGTTCCGGGCGGAGTTCTTCAATCTGTCGAACACCACAAGCTTCAACGCGCCAAACGCAACCGTGGATGCGGCAGCTGGTGGGCGAATAACAAGCACTTCTGTTCCTTCGCGCGATGTCCAGTTCGCGCTCAAGTACAATTTCTAGCTCACGCTGAAAGGAAGACACTATGAAACAGACATCCGGTTCGTGGGTACGAACATTGGTAAAAGGAGGCATTGTCCTACAGATGTTCGCCTCGATTGCTTTATTTTCACAGGGGACAGTGCCCGCACAAGAACCAGCTTCAAGCCAGGCGCCGGTCACAATCCAGGTAGATCTCGGCAAGACCGTCGGACCCTACAAGCCAATCTATAGTTGGTTCGGTTATGACGAAGCTAACTACACGACGATGCGTGACGGCAAAGCTCTGCTGAAGGAGTTACATGATCTGAGCCCGGTTCCAGTCCACATCCGCGCCCATCACCTGCTAACTTCTGGGGACGGTAAAGCTGAGTTGAAGTTTAGTTCCACAAATGTATATACAGAAGATGCCAGCGGTAAGCCCGTATATGACTTCAAAATTCTTGATGAAATCTTTGATGAATATAAAGCCGCTGGCGTACGCCCCATGGTGGAACTCGGGTTTATGCCGAAAGACCTGGCCGCAGATCTGCCGGACCAAAACGTTCCTTACCAGGTGCACTATCCGAAGAGGACCACCTCGGGTAAGTCCAATAATCCGCCGAAAGATTATGCAAAGTGGGGAGAGCTGGCACGTGTTGTAACTGCTCACCTCGTAGAACGCTATGGCAAGGACACCGTACTTCTATGGTACTTCGAGGTGTGGAATGAGCCGGATATTGACTACTGGCACTCTACCCGTGAGGCTTATTGGAAGCTATACGACTATGCAGTTGCCGGTGTTCGCGCCGCGTTGCCGGGAGCTAAAGTAGGTGGTCCGGCAACCACAAGCCCTGGAAGCCCGAAGGCCGATCTCTTCCTTACAAACTTTCTTGAGCATGTCAACTCCGGCAAGAGCGCCGCAAATGGTAAAGCAGTTCCGATTGACTTCATCTCCTTCCATGCAAAGGGGCGGCCTACCATTGCCGATGGCAAAGTGACCATGGGAATTAATCGCGAACTTACAGACGCAGATCATGGATTTGCGACGATTGCCAAATTTTCAAAGTTCAAAAATTTGCCAATAATTATCAGCGAGGCTGACCCAGAAGGATGCGCTGCATGTTCTTCTAAAGTCAACCCGGCGAATAACTATCGCAACGGCACACTCTATCCCGCATATACTGCGGCTGCATTCAAAGGCCTCTTTGAACTACAGGATCGCCACTCGGTCAATCTTCTCGGGATGCTAAGTTGGTCTTTCGAGTTTGAAGACAAAGAGTATTTCGAGGGGTTCCGCTCTCTCTCAACGAATGGCGTTGATAAGCCGGTATTGAATGTCTTTCGGATGTTCGGCCTGATGAGCGGGGAACGTGTAGCGACGAGCAGTACCGGCCAGGTGCCACTCGATACTCTCGTAAGTACAGGAGTTCGTGCTTCTTCCGATGTAGATGCCCTGGCAACAAAATCTGCCAACGAAGCAGCCGTCCTGATCTGGAATTACCATGACGTCGATGGAGCCGCAGAGGCTGTACCAACAGCAGTATCGATTGCAGATATTCCTGCTGGCGTGCATCGCGTCTTGTTACAGCATTACCGCATTGATGATACGCACAGTAATGCTTACACGGTATGGAAGGCTATGGGTTCGCCACAGCATCCTACAACTAAACAGTATGCGGAATTACAACCTGCAGGCCACCTGGAACTTCTCACCTCTCCGAAGTGGGTTGATGTTGTGGACGGTAAGATCGAGGTATCTACGGAGATGCCGCGGCAGGGAATTTCTCTGCTTCACTTGAAGTGGTAAAAAGCTAATGAGCATCTTTGCAAAAATGAGCGGCAGAGTATCGGGAAGGTCACACGACCCGCACCGGTACTTTGTCGTCCTGGTTACGATGGCGATTGCGATCAGCTATTTCGATCGGCAGACGTTGCCGGTAGCCATCTCTTCGATTCAACGCACGATCCCTATTTCTGATCAGCAGTTTTCCTATCTCCAGACTGCCTTCCTGCTCGCATATGCTGCCCTCTACGTACTCGGCGGAAGGCTCTTGGACCGCCTCGGCACCCGGCGTGGATTCATGCTCATCATGCTTTGGTGGTCAGTCGCCTGTGCGCTGCATGGTTTTGCGTCTAGCTTTCTCATGTTGCTGCTGGCGCGGTTTTTACTCGGTATGGGCGAAGGGGGCGGCTTTCCCGCGGCAGTCCGTGTGGTGTCCGAGTGGGTCGCGCCGCAGGACCGCTCTACAGCCATGGGCATTATCAACGGCGGAACCGCAGTAGGTTCGGTGATAGCTCCCCCGCTGATCGGATTAATTCTGCTCCAGAGTGGCTGGCGAACTGTCTTTATTGCGGCCGGCGGAGTTGGTATCGCATGGGTAGTGTGGTGGTGGATTTCGTATCGCGATAATACGAATACTCTGTCCTCGAATACGCTTGAAGGGCGACTGCTTGCACGCGAACTCTCTTTCAAGGAACTAATAAGTCTCAGAAACGTGCGGGTCTTGGTATTCGCAAAGTTTATGAGTGACTCGGCCTGGTATTTTCTTCTTTTCTGGCTGCCAAAGTATCTCTATGACGCGCGTGGTTTCGACGTCAAGCATGTAAGTTACTATGCGTGGATTCCCTATGCTGCTTCCGGCTGTGGCAGTTTTCTAGGCGGCTGGTACTCAAGCAGGCTTCTCCGTAGGGGACATTCGCTCGACCGGTCGCGCAAGATCGTATTGGGCTTAAGTGCGCTGTTTATGCCCGTTGTCATCCTCGTGCCCTATGTTCCAGTTCAAGCATCCATATTTCTTTTTAGCATCGCTTTTTTCTGCCAGCAGTCATGGTCGGGATTAATCATGACGATCCCAGCGGATGTGTTTCCACTTTCGGCAGTTGGAACCGTATCAGGCCTTGTTGGCTTCGGTGGTGCGATTGGTGGGGCAATCTTTGGTGTAGTTGCTGGCTATCTACTCGGGCACGGCTTTGGCTTTCCTACTTTGTTTGTACTGGTGGGCACATTTCATCTCATCGGCTTTTCTGCCCTTGTCTTTATGGGTGGCAAGATTCATCCACTTAGAACTCATGATCTTTTGGAGATAGAAACTCTCAAATGAAAATCACCGAAGTGCGCACGCGGGTAGTTCAATGGGAAGGGAAGACGGTTCCACTTCCGCCTCACTTCTGCACCAACCCCATGGACCTCGTTGCATTTGGAAATGCATCCATGGCAAGTTTCGCCTTTCACGGCTGGGTCATCGTCGAAATCTTCACGGACAGTGGCCACGTGGGTCTAGGCAACGCTGCCCTGTCTCCTCTGGTGACGAAATCCCTGATCGACACCTATCTGAAGCCACTGCTTA
>JBDTDX010000447.1:0-1948 GCA_039922815.1 Granulicella sp. | reverse complement strand
ATCGCAGGGGCGCGGGAGCGCTGTGACCGCACGGCATGCGCTGGAGTTTGCGCTGGTATGGGTGATTGTCCAGGGGTTGCGGGTGTTACCGCGGCAGATGGCGCGGGCTATTGGGGCGGGTATTGGCGCGGTGGCGCTGCGGCTGCTGAAACGGCTGCGTGAGGTGGGCGAGCAGAATCTGGCGATGGCGCTTCCGGAGCTTTCTGTGGAGGCGCGGACGGGGATTCTGGAGAAGGTGTATCGGAACCTTGGGTGGCTGCTGGCGGAGTTCTGCCAGATGCCGGGGTATACGGCGGCGGGGGCTAGCCAATTTATTCGGTATGAGGGGTTGGAGCACTATCTTGCGGCACAGGCCAAGGGTAAGGGCGTGCTGGTGTTGACGGGGCACCTGGGAGCTTGGGAGCTGTCGAGCTTTTATCACTCGCTGATGGGATACCCGATGGGGCTGGTGATTCGGCGACTGGATAATCCGCTGGTGGATAGGTTTGTGAACCGGATACGGTGTTTGCATGGAAATCGCGTGATTCATAAGGATGATTTTGCGCGGGGGCTGATTGCGTCGATGCGGGCGGGGGAGACGGTGGGGATTCTGATGGATACGAATATGACTCCGCCGCAGGGGGTGTTTGTGCCGTACTTCGGGATGGAGGCTTGTGCGGCCAGCGGGCTGGCGCGGGTGGCGGGGAAGACGGGGGCGGCGGTGGTGCCGGGGTTTTTGCTGTGGGAGGAGTCTGAAAAACAGTATGTGCTGGGATTTGGGGAAGAGCTTACGCTGGCGCGGACCGGGGACAGCGAGGCGGATGCGCTGGCGAATACGGCTCTGTTTACGCGGGTGATTGAGGAGTATGTGCGGCGGTATCCGGAGCAGTGGTTGTGGATGCATCGGCGGTGGAAGACGCGGCCTGTTGGTGAGGAGCGGATTTATTGAGGGCAGGGACTAGGGAATAGGGTGTAGGGAGTAGAAGGCTACGGCGAGGGATGGGATGACGTTTGCGGAGTTGGCGGCTTGTGTGGGGGCGGAGCGGTTGCAGGGCGCGGCGGGTGGTGCGGTGACGCGAGTGGCTTCGGTTGAGGACGCTGGTGCGGATGCGGTGGTGTTTGCGGTGGATGCTAAGGCGCTGGAGGCGGCGCTGGAGTCGGGGGCGGGGGCGGTGTTGGCTTCGGCGAAGCTGTTTGACAAGGGCCCACCTGCGGATGCGCGGGTGTTGGTGGTGTGGGATGCTCGGTATGCGTTTGCTGTGGCGGGGCGGGTTTTGCGGGGTGCTGTGGGTGGTGGAGGGGTTCATCCTACTGCGGTGATTGGCGAGGGTGTGGTGATGGGGTTGGGGACGCTGGTGGGGCCGCGCGTGGTGGTTGGGGATGGGGTGCGGATGGGAGCGGGCTGCTCGCTGGGGGCGCATGTGACGGTGTATCCGGGGACGGTGCTGGGAGATCGGGTGACGGTGCAGGCGGGGGCGGTGCTGGGGTCGACGGGGTTTGGGTATGCGCGGGGGGAGGACGGCGCGTATGTGCTGTTTCCGCAGCAGTGGCGGCTGGTGATTGAGGATGATGTGGAGATTGGCGCGAATACAACGATCGATCGGGGCGCGCTGGGGGAGACGCGGATCGGGCGCGGGACGAAGATCGATAACCTGGTGCATATCGGGCATAACTGCGTGATTGGGCGAAATGTCATTATTGCGGCACAGACGGGGATTTCGGGGTCGAGCGTGGTGGAGGATGGCGCGATTCTGGGTGGTCAGGTAGGCATTGGAGAACACGCTACAGTGGGCGCTGGCGTCATTCTCGGCGGCGGGGCGGGGGTGTTGAGCGGAAAGAAGATGCGCGGGCCGGGGCAGGTATTCTGGGGCCGTCCGGCGCGTCCTTTGAAAGAGTATCTTCGAGACTTGGCGCGATTGCGCAAGGGCTGAGCGGCAGAGCTGGGGAACAACCATGGCGATTGTGGTGG
>JBDTDX010000446.1:0-13051 GCA_039922815.1 Granulicella sp. | reverse complement strand
GCGAACCCAGGTCTCACTATCCAGGCCCTCGCGGCCCGCACCGCCGACTATCTCATCACGCAGGGCGATGCTGTCTTCACAAGCTCCGAAATAGAGCGGACGGAGCCGGTTTGCCGCCCCTCCCTTTCGCCTCCGGTTTCTTAGTTACGATCGTCAACTTTTCTCACGGTCTTCCTTATTCAGAACCGTGACGTCAGAGCGATCCGCCTCACACTCAACGAACTTGTTCGGGTGATCAACAAGTCATGATCCAACGATCAATATCGAGGCCAACCCGTCGGCCGCAATGGAATCAAAACAATCACGGCAGCACGACTCGCCTGTTCGTCGAACTCACAACTCACGCGAAAGCAGACAATTCATGAAGAAAACCATCAAAGAATCTCAATCCACCGTCCCCGATGTTCAAGTTGGCAATGGTGGGGAACTGCATCAAGTAGCCGGCGGCACTCATCCTGCCATGACGACGCAAACTGGTGTCATTATCTCTGACGACGAGAACTCTTTGAAGGCTGGACCGAGAGGTCCGGTGCTGATGGAAGACCACGTTCTTTTGGAGAAGACACAACACTTCGATCATGAGCGAATCCCAGAGCGCGTCGTCCATGCTCGAGGTTTTGGGGCGCACGGGTATTTCGAGTTGACCGATTCTCTGAAGGGAATCTCGAAGGCAGGGATCTTCAATCGCGTTGGAGAAAAGACACCACTCTTCACGCGCTTCTCGACTGTAGCAGGAAACATGGGATCCAGTGATCTGGCGCGCGACGTTCGCGGTTTTGCCGTCAAGTTCTACACACCTGAAGGAAATTGGGATCTCGTCGGAAACAATATGCCCATCTTTTTTATTCAGGATGCGATAAAGTTCACCGACCTGGTTCATGCAGTCAAGCAGGAGCCGGACCGTGGCTTTCCTCAGGCCCAGTCCGCACATGATACTTTCTGGGACTTCGTATCTCTCATGCCTGAGAGCACTCACATGCTCATGTGGATCATGTCTGATCGCGCCATCCCGCGTTCGTTGCGGATGATCGAAGGTTTTGGAGTTCACACCTATCGTCTTCTTAATGAAGCGGGCGATGCTACTTACGTGAAGTTTCATTGGCGGCCCAAGCTCGGGATGCAGTCCGTAATCTGGGATGAGGCTTTGAAGATATCCGGCGCCGATCCAGACTTCCATCGTCGTGATCTTTGGAACGCTATTGCCGGAGGGCATCCCGCAGAGTGGGAACTTGGCGTTCAACTTTTCGACGAAGAGTTTGCGCAGAAGTTCGACTTCGACGTTCTCGATGCAACGAAGTTGATTCCTGAAGAACTGCTTCCTTTGAGGATCATCGGACGGATGGTGCTCGATCGCAATGTCGATAATTATTTTGCAGAGACCGAGCAGGTGGCTTTTTGTACACGCAACGTCGTACCTGGTATCGACTTTACGAACGACCCTCTTTTACAGGGACGAAATCTTTCCTATGTGGACACACAACTAAGCCGTCTGGGTGGTCCGAACTACGAACAAATTCCGGTCAACGCTCCCAAATGTCCTGTGATGAATATGCAGCGGGACGGCCACATGACCATGAAAGCGCAAAAGGGACGAGTCTCTTATTCGCCAAGCTCTCTTGAGGCAGACTCGCCGCGGCAGGACCCGCACATGGGTTTCAACTCCTTCCCGGAGATGCTGGAGGGAGACAAGCTCAGAATCAGGTCAGAATCCTTTGCTGATCATTTTTCTCAGGCCCGACAGTTCTTTGACTCGCAGACGGAGCCCGAACAAAACCACATCATCTCCGCATTCATCTTTGAACTCAGCAAGGTAGAGACCCTGGCGGTGCGAGAACGGATGGTCAGTCAACTAGCAAATGTCGATCCTCATATTGCCCAGCGAATTGCGAATGGGTTAGGCCTGCAGGGAAAGATCAAGCCTACTGAGACAACCGTCCCTGCTCGAACGGACCTACCAGAATCGCCTGCCCTGAGCATTCTTGCAAAGGCAAAGAGCACTTTGAAAGGGCGAGTCGTCGGCTGTTTGGTTGCTGACGGAACAGATGCTGCCACGGTCAGTGCGTTGAAGAAGGCGACGCTCAAGCTCGGCGCAGACTTTAAAGTGATTGCTCCTAAAGTTGGCGGAGCAATCGCGGCCAATGGAACACTCATCGTGGCGGATTTCCAGCTCGCTGGAGGGTCTTCCGTTCTTTTCGATACGGTGTTCGTTGCGGTTTCGAAGGAGGGCGGAAAGCTGCTATCGAAAGAAGCTGCGGCAGTCGCCTGGGTTCACGATGCGTTTGCTCACTTGAAGGTGATTGGCGCTAGTTCGGATGCCAAAGCGCTTTTGGATGCATCAGGGGTTGTGGCCGACAAGGGTGTTCAAGTGGGTTCTGATGTAGAAGCTTTTCTGTCTACAGCTTCTGCCGGCCGCATCTGGGAGCGCGAACCGTCGGTCCGAACGGTGTTTTAGAGATACTGCATGGGGATGGGCCATGTACGTGGCCCTCTCGCAACCTTTCAGAGAACTCAGTGCCGACCACAGTGGGCAAACTGGCGTCGATACCCACATAATTGCAACATCATTATGATCGCTGAGGCGGCGTTGGTGATTCTCTTGTGGCGTCAGGCAGAAGCGGTTCCGTCAAGAATCTGGGCCTGCGTGGGAACATTGGTGAATTTGGGTTTGGCTATGAAGGGTGGTAGAGCGCGCTGGTCATAATCCGACGGAGCGATTCCACTGGTATTCACGTACCACTCGAGGAGAAGACGCTGCGCTTCGTCCTGAATAGAGCGAACCGAGCTTTCTCCGTAGCGGTTGTGTAGCTGTTGAGGGTCGTCTGCTAGAACGTAGAGTTCATGCTGCCCCTGCGGGCGTGACACAAAGGTGTATTGGTGGGTCTTGATGCAGGCAGAGCGCGAAGAAGTTTCAGGCTGTGAGTGATGAAGGTGCAGACGAGGATAGTATTGCGCTCCTACGGCCGGTTCGGGTTCGAAACATTGCGGTTCGTAGACGTTGAAGCCTCCCTCTGCGAAGGCCGCGCGGTTCATGTCGGGCTGACTGCTGCCCATCATCTGCGGGAGGATGCTGCGGGAGAAGTGTGTATATCCTGCTTCAGTTTGCGCGAGGTCGAGGCAAGTCTGCATCACGTCGAAGACCTGCATCTGCTCGTTGGAGCGCATCCCTCCTTTGCAGCCTGGAACATGAGCGATGAGAGGGACGCGCGTCATACAGTCTTCGAGACCGGAGGGCCATTTTTCGACGAGCCCGAAATCCCCTGTGTAATCGCCGTGATCGGAGAGAGTGAGAAGCGCTGTATTGCTGGAGTGCGTACTCTTCTCAAGACCTTCCATCAGCTCCCCGAGGAGCCAGTCAGTGTAAGTGACTTTACCGTAATAGGCTGCGCGCACTTTGACGAAATTGTTGCGACTGAGAGTCTCCAGTCCATAAGCCTTGCGAATGGCCTGCATATAGTCGGGCCGGCGGGGTAAGTCCGCGGGAATCATCTCGGGGAAGGTTTCGTCTGAATAAAGATCATTGAAACCGGCCGGAGCGTTGTAGGGAGGGTGCGGCGTGGTCATTGCGAGAAACAGGCAGAAGGGGCGTGACGACTGCCTGCGCGCAAGTATTTTCAGTGCGCTCTCGACAATGCGGTAGTCGGAGGTTTCGCGGCGATCGGGCGGTGTGGCATTCAGATTGAGAAACGTAAGAGGCAGAGATTGTTTCGCGCCTCCGCGGCCACCGCCTCCTTCTGCCATGTTGATGGGGCTTCCATCGATAGAGTTCCACTCGGTTACAGAATCGTCGAACGACTGCGGGGCAAGTGCGTCATTTTTACCAAACCAGTAGACGTCGTATCCGGCGCGTCGAAGCATGCGGAAAAGGTTGGGTTCTTCGGGACGAAGGAAGTACTGCTGACTGCGGTGTCCACGTACGTGAGTAGGCCAGCCCGTGAGCAGAGCGCAACGCGACGGTCCGCAGATGGGGTAGGAGGCATGGCATTGTGAGAAGGCTGCTCCCTTCTTTGCGAGGCGCTCATAGTTTGGAGTTTTGCAGACATTGTTGCCAAAGACGCTGAGCGCATCAGCCCGAAGGGAGTCAGGCATGAAGAGGATGATATTCTGCTGCGCGCCGGGGTGCGTGAGTGGCGGAATAGAAAAGGAATCGGCTGCTGAGGCAGAGGGCGTCGCACCCGAAAGTCCCACTGCGGCGGCGGCGGCACTTCCTGAGAGGAAGATACGTCTGGACGTGATCATGCAATCTCCTTTATCAGCTATGACCCTGCGCACGTATCGCGCCGAGTGTGGTCCTCATGCGTTCCACGATGTCCGGATGGTCGGCAGCGACATTGTGGACTTCGTGGGGATCGGTCACTGTGTCGTAGAGTTCAACCTCCGCAATGGGGTGAGGGGGTTCGGGATGAGGGAGAGTATGGTTGGGATCTTCGGTGGGATAGTTTCTGATTTTCCCAGTGCGTGGATGTTTGCCGGGGCGCTGCGTGCGATCGATAAGCTTCCATTTGCCTTCGCGGATCGCGAGAACAACCGCTTCCTCGACCAGTGTCGTTCTGCCGGTATCGGATTTTCCGAGGAGCGCAGGCAGTAGGTTGATACTGTCTACGGCCTGTCCTGGCGGAACGGAAACACCGGCGAGTGAGGCGAGGCTTGCGAGTAGATCAACTTGACCGATGAGCGCATCGGACACAGCCGGCTTTATAGCGTCGCCCCAGTGAACAATGAATGGCACACGTGTTCCGCCTTCGAAGATGGTGTATTTGCCGCCGCGATAGGGGCCCGCTGGTTTGTGGCCTCCCAGCAGGCGGTCCGATCCGTCGTCGTACCCATCATTGACGACCGGGCCGTTGTCTGAGGTGAAGATAACCAGGGTGTTGTGATCGAGGTGCAGGCGTTTGAGGGTGTCGAGAACGCGCCCGACGCTCCAGTCGAGCTGGTTAATGACGTCGCAACGGACGCCGCACTCATTTTTACCAGCAAACGGTTTTGCAGGATCGCGCGGCACATGGATGTCGCTTGGGGTGAAGTAGAGAAGAAAGGGCTGGTGCTGATGATGTTCGATGAACTGGACGGCCTTATCGGTAAACGTGGCAGCAATTTCTTCATCTTTCCAACGAGCTTTCTTTCCGCCAGTCATGAAGCCGATACGGCTGATTCCATCGACGATGGTGCCGTCGTGTCCTTCGCTGAGTTTCATCTTGAGGAGGTCAGGGTCTTCTTTGCCTGTGGGTTCGTCGCCGATCTTCTTGTCGTAGGAAACGGAGATGGGATCTTTGGGATCGAGATTGACGACGCGATGATTATGAATATAGACAGTGGGGACACGGTCGGCAGTCGCGGGAAAGAAGAAGGCGTCGTCGAAGCCAAGCTCACATGGGCCGGGACGAATCTCACCGTTCCAGTCGATCGTGCCGTCACCAAGTCCGATATGCCATTTACCGACGAGCCCGGTGGCATAGCCAGCCATCTTGAGGATGGAAGGAATAGTCGTTTGCCCGGGTTCGATGAGGGATTTTGCATCGCCGGGGAGGATTTGAACACCGTCCTTGCGCCAGGCATATTGACCGGTGAGCATGGCATAACGAGAGGGAGTGCAGGTCGCTGCGTCGGAGTGAGCGTCGGTGAAACGTATGCCTTGTTTTGCGAGGGAATCGATCCGCGGGGTGCTGACTGACGTGGCGCCATAACAGGAGACGTCGCCATAGCCGAGATCGTCCGCGAGGATGACAACGATGTTCGGCTTGCGCGGGCTTTCTGCAAGGAGTTGCAACGGTTTGATAAGAGTTGCCGAAGCGGCGATGGAGCCCATGTTTCGCAGGAAGGCACGGCGGTCCAGAGGAAGATTTTCAACGGGCATCAGGCTAAGACCTCTCCAGCATGGAATTGTACAGAGGGACGCAACGGCCGTCAGAAGTAACGGACGAAACACTACCACTCGAAGCTTCTAAAATCCCTCTAGCTCAGCTAAATTCTGCTTTTAAGATCTTAGATCGCTCAAAACTTGAGTCTGACGCCGGACCAACGCTTGCCCATTTGGAGGAGACAAGGCATCATTGTCTTCGAGTGACGCATAGGCTCTACGATGCCGCATCGCTTCAAGAACGGCAGCCTCGGCTTTGCAGTTGCCAGAATGAATACGCTCGACTTCATAGTTCCAATTGCTGTAAGGCCGTGGTTATCAAGTGCCGAGGCAGGTCATACCTTCCAGTCTGCATCGAACACGGCTAGAAAACCCGCATAGTGAATATGAGTGTCGGAGTTAATCCAAGGTTGACTACTCGATAAGAACGAAGTCCATCCCTCGCCCTACTTTGGGTTCGATGACTTTGACTCCGCAGAACATCGCATCATTCGCGGCGATCCTGATATTCGGAACGAACAGTCCGTGTTGCAATTGCTATTCGGCTCCTGGCTTCTAGGTTCCGTATCCCCGATGTTTCATTGTCTGAAGCTTTTCGGTATTGGGCCACGCGATAGTCAGCAGAAATGCCGACTCCTCAAGGGCTTCTACCTGGTGCTTAATGGACGCGCCTAACGTCACTAAGCTATTTGCCTGGAGAGTATGCGCCTTTCCTTGGGTGGTGAAGAGCACAGATCCCTTCAATACCTGCACAGAGATCGTGCCATCGGCGTGATGCTCCTTCAACGTGGACCCCTTCTCCATCGAGATGAGGACCGTCCTGAAGTCTGCTTTCTTAAATAATGTTTTGGCAGTGTGTCCCAGTTGCCATGGCTTGCTCTGCTCGGAAGAGAGCATTTCCTGCGCAAGGTCAAGCTGCACAAAATCCGTCAGCATCGTGCCATCGATTGCAAAGCCTTCCGTTGTCATATGCGCTGAACCCTCTCGTATTTGCCTATTGTTCGGGAGCAGGTCGAAGTATTCATCGCCTTCGTGCGCTCCGGTCTCGACTTTACCAGGACTATTTTCCGATTCGATGAATTCAATCGGCTCAATCCATGGGACCATCTTATATCCGAATTGGTTTTCCACGCGCAGTTGAAGCGGAGCGCCACGCTCGCTCAACAGTATATTTAGCCAGCCGATTTTAGCTTGACCTCCGAACCAATGCTGGCCAGCAGTTCGGTCCAGGACTTCACAAAGGATTCAGCCCCCTCACGCTGAAGATCCTCAGCGAGTTGGTCATAGTCAATCCCTGCCTTGGTGAACTTGGCAAGTGTTGCCTCAGCGTCTCCACCGTCAGCAGGCATCACCCCGCCCAATGTGCCATGATCTGCAAACGCAAGTAAGGTCGCATCAGGCATTGTATTGATCGTGAAGGGGGCGGCCAGCGCATTTACATATAAAGTGTCGGAGGCATCCGGGTCTTTGGTGCCAGTACTGGCCCAGAGTAGGCGCTGCGGGCGCATCCCACGATCGACCAGTCGCTGCCAACGTTCCGAACTACGCATTTCGAGATATGCCTTGTAAGTTCGTTGAGCAATTGCGATGCCAAGTTTATCCCGCAATTCAATGGGCACTTTGCCCATTACCGCCTTATCCCAACGGCTGATGAAGACGGACGCCACGGAGCATACATCTGGATCACGACCCGTTGCGAGGCGTCGCTCGATGCCGCGCATGTACGCTTCTGCTGTCGCAATATACTGCTCACGAGAAAAGAGCAATGTCACATTGATGGGTACCCCGTAAAATATGCTCTCCTCGATAGCTACCAGACCTTCCTTAGTGCCAGGAATCTTAATAAAAAGATTGGGGCGGTTGGCGCTAGCGTGGAGATGCCGAGCTTCACGGAAGCTGTTCGACGCATCGTAAGCAAGCAGCGGCGAGACCTCTAACGACACCCAACCGTCCATGCCCTCGGATTGCTTATGAGCAGGCAGAAAGAGATCGGCGGCACGCCGCAGGTCATCGAGTGCGAGTTCGAAGAACAGATCCTCGGCGCCCATACCCTCCTTTGTCTTTTGTCGGATCACATCATCATAGGCAGTTGAGTTTTTGATCGCATGGTCAAAGACCGTGGGATTGGAAGTGAGACCGGTGATCGAAAGCTCATCGATGTAGCGGGCAAGCGTTCCGCTCGTCAGGAGGTCGCGCGTGATGTTATCAAGCCAGAGACTCTGGCCAAGATCGTGTAGTTGCTGAGTAGGTTTCATACATTCTCCTCACTTCGAGGTTTGCGAACCTCTATTTGTCCATTCTGAACACGGGCCTGGAGACACGGTTGAGGATGAACAGCCGGTCCATCGAGCACTCGACCGTCCTCCAGCGCGAATCTGGATTTGTGCCACGGACACACAATACTGTTGCCGATCAATTCGCCTTCGGAGAGTGGACCGCTGAGATGGGAGCAGGTCTCTGCCAAGGCGAAGATCTCGGATCCGCGGCGAACGAGCAGGATAGGCACACCATTGTGCTCGGCGCGTGTTGGCGTGGCCTCTGCCAGTCCTGTTTCCGGCATCACGGCAACAAAGTCTTCGGGCAGCACCTCGCCGCTGGTTTGATCGACACCCACTCGGTAGTCGTAGACCATCTTGCCACCGAGGTGCGCGGCATAGGTCATCACTCCGTATCCCAGTCCAGCCAGTACACGCCCGCAAATTCGCGACTTACGCTTGCGAAGAATGAGAGAGGACGCAAAGAGTGCTGTAGCCGTCACGTTCAACAGCCCATGAATCATCCCAAGACGGCGAGCAGGCGGATCGACATCTTGCCAGTCGGTCACGCCGGTTATCGCAGCGCCAGCGGCACCCACCAATCCAATGCCGATGGACGCATCAGCAGCAAGCGCAAATCCGCGATCCTTGCTGACGATATCCAGACCGTCGCATACAAGTGCAACGGTCCAGGCACCAATGGGAATATCCGTAAGAATTACATGAAGCGGCTCGCCAATCCAGGTACCATTCAGGAAATTCTTAACTACCTGGCCGCCTTCGCCTCCACTGGCGAACGCTTTATGGACAAGGGCCTGTAGACTCTCCTCAATCGGTTTCGGCTGAGACATCTGCGATACTTCACTATCAATGCCATCAGTAATACCCTGGGTTGTCGCCATTTCTCCTCCTATACAAGCCGTCACCAGCCTACCCATAATGAGATGCTGATTTAGGAATTCGTGGATGGATCGGCTCTTGTGCCGAACTATGAGCGAGATATCGAGTTAAGCGTACTGTACCTATTTCTCGAACGATGCGCGACCGATTTCGCCGCGGGCTTCCAGACGCGTGAGCTTGCCCACACCGGAGAGAAGAATTACGGTCAATTCGCCCTGATGCGCTTATACGTTTAATCTATGCTTTTGCTCAACTAATACTTCTACCACCATGGGAGTAACTCGATGACTACAAAAACCTCCGACGGTGGCCGGACGATCTTCACCATTGGACATTCGACCAGAACGATTGTCGAGTTTGTGGAGCTGCTGAAGCAGGTCGATGTAGACCTACTCGTCGATGTGCGCTCGATCCCACGCTCCCGCACGGTG
This sequence comes from Granulicella sp., assembly GCA_039922815.1. Taxonomy (GTDB): domain Bacteria; phylum Acidobacteriota; class Terriglobia; order Terriglobales; family Acidobacteriaceae; genus Edaphobacter. The sequence goes on along the minus strand of JBDTDX010000446.1, from coordinate 3,611 downwards.
CCGCAGTTCAATTTTGACGCGTTGCCAAACTCGCTCGCGCAGGAGGGTATCGGCTACCAACACCTCCGCGCGCTCGGTGGACGGCGTCACCACATTAAAGGCGCGCCACCTTCGACAAACACGTTCTGGCGCGTATTGGCTTTTCGCAATTACGCGGATTACGCAGAAACCGATGCGTTCCGCGCAGGCTTCGAACAGTTGCTCGCTCTCGCACAGGATCATCACTGCGCGATTATGTGCGCAGAAGCTGTGTGGTGGCGCTGTCACCGGCGCATTATCGCCGATTACCTCCTTACTCATGGCATTCGGGTTGAGCACATCATGGGACTTGGCCAGGTGACGCCCGCACTCCTCACGCCAGGCGCACACCTTTTGCCCGACGGGACGCTACGCTACCCGATGCCGGACGCCGATGATGCACTCCAACCGTGAGTGGCAATGGAGCAGTTCGTATAATCGCAATCACATCTTTGTTCCGTGCATGCGCGTTCGATCTCATGATGCGGAAATATTCAAGCATTCAATCAGCCGTTTACGGTAGTCCATCACAGAGTTCAGGAGCTATAGGCGATGACGACAAAGCGCTTTAAGATTGGCGATCACGTTAGTTGGAATTCTGAGGCAGGTCATGTCAGCGGCACCATCACAAAAGTGATCACGTCCCAGATCGAGTTCAAAGGCTACAAAGTTCATGCAAGCAAGGACGAACCGCAATACGAGATCAAGAGCGATAAAACGGACCACATCGCAATGCACAAGGGCTCAGCACTGAACAGGCTCTAAAAGTGAAGCGGAGTAGCTAAATGTCGTCAATGCCGGGCCTGGGGGCGCTCGACGTCGCAACCGATTTCTCTCCTGCCCGCCGCCCAGATTGATCGGCTACAGGCTGCTGGCCCGCGAAGATATGCGTCAATAGTGAAGAAGTCTTATATCGTCCGCAAGACGTCGCGGTGGTGTTGCAACTCTTGCTATATACGTGTGGGAAGATCGAGGAATAGAACATGAAGAACGGGAGTCCCTATCCACTCGGTGCAAGTGTCACGCTCACAGGCGTCAACTTCAGCGTGTTCTCCTACCATGCAACTCGTGCCGAATTGTTACTCTTCGACACCGAGGATGCTGTCCAGCCGAGTTGCATTGTCGATCTCGTTCCGGGGACGAACCGCACCTCGCACTACTGGCATGTTCACCTGCCGGGGATAAAAGCTGGTCAATTATATGGCTACAAAATGAGTGGGCCGTACGCTCCCGATTTGGGGCACCGCTTCGATCCTGAGAAGCTACTTCTCGATCCCTACGCCAGGGCAATCTCCTCGAAGAGCTATCAACGTAGTGCTGCCGCGAGTCCCGGAAACAACACAGGAGTCGCCGCGAAAAGCGTCGTCGCAGACCTTAGCGTGTATGACTGGGAGGGCGACCGGCCTCTCCATCATCCCTTCTCCAGCACCGTTATTTATGAAGTACACGTTGGCGGATTCACGCGCCACCCGAACTCGGGCGTTGCCGCGGAGAAGAGAGGCACGTATGCGGGGCTGATCGAGAAGATTCCGTACCTGACGGACCTGGGGATCACCGCAGTGGAGCTGATGCCTGTCTACCAGTTCGACGCCCAGGATGCGCCGGCAGGCCTGGAGAACTACTGGGGCTATAGTCCGATGTCCTTCTTTGCCCCTCACGGCGCTTACTCCTCCCGAGCGGAACCGTTGGGATGCCTGGACGAGTTCCGTGACATGGTGAAGGCCCTTCACAAGGCCGGCATCGAGGTAATTCTCGATGTGGTGTACAACCACACCGCTGAAGGGAGTGCTGCAGGACCTACGTTCTCTTTTAAAGGTCTGGACAATCGGTTCTACTACCTTCTATCGGAGGACCTCTCGCAATATGCGGACTACACCGGAACAGGCAATACGCTTAACAGCAACTTTGCGGTTGTGCGCCGGATGATCGGCGATAGCGTTCGATACTGGGTTTCCGAGATGCACGTGGACGGCTTCCGATTTGATCTTGCTGCGGTGCTCACCCGAGACGAACATGGTAAGCCAAACAGTAATGCTCCTATCCTCTGGGACATTGATTCTGATCCCGTGCTTGCAGGCCGGAAGCTGATTGCAGAGGCGTGGGATGCGGGCGGACTCTACCTGGTGGGATCCTTCGGCGGAGACCGCTGGAAGGAGTGGAACGGACGTTTTCGTGATGATGTTCGACGTTTCCTCAAGTCTGATCGAGACACCGTCCTCAACCTCAGGCAGAGACTCGTTGGTAGTCCCGATATTTATATGAAGCAGCGCCATCCGCCTGAGCAAAGCATCAATTTCGTGACCTGTCACGACGGTTTCACTCTCAACGACGTCTTCTCGTTCAACCAAAAACACAATGAAGCGAATGGGGAAAATAACCGCGATGGAAGCTCAGAAAACTACTCGTGGAACTGCGGCGTGGAAGGCGTCACCGAGGATCCGGAAATCGAGCACCTGCGTGCACGCCAGATCCGCAACGCCCTGACCCTCAATCTGCTCTCGGTTGGCACTCCGTTACTGCTGATGGGAGACGAAGTACGAAGGACGCAGCTTGGCAATAACAATGCGTATTGCCAGAATAATGAGGTGAGTTGGTTCGACTGGAGCCTATGCGAGAAGCATGCCGATCTTCACAGCTTCGTGCAACTCCTGATCCAGTTGCGGATGCGTTTTGCCGCGAATCCAAGAGGAAACTTCCTTTCGCTAGCCGACTTCATCAAGCGAGCGAAGATCCAGTGGGACGGGGTTCAATTGTATGCACCCGATCTTTCGAGTGACTCCCACAGCCTCGCCGCGACTGCTTACATTGAGAATGAAGGCGGATTCCATTTGATGGTCAATGCATATTGGGAGTCTCTGAGCTTCTCATTGCCTACTATTCCAGACGGGTGCGGACCATGGCGCCCCCTCATCGACACGTTTCAGGGCGTATCACCGGACGCTCTGGGGCAAAAAGCTGAGACGCAACCGCACACCACATACACCGTTCAATCTCGTTCGATCGTGCTGATGACGACAGGCCGATGCGGATCGAAATTCCTCATGTGTAAGGATGACAAGAGAAGGTAACGTTGCGTCTGGAAAAGTAACCTTCGGTCGAGGCTAGCGATCTCCGAGCGGTAGCTTCCAAATATCTTCGCAGTATTGGCGGATCGTTCGATCGGATGAGAACTTGCCTGAACGTGCTGTATTCAGCAGCGACATGGTCTCCCAGCGTGAAATGTCGGCATAGGCTTTGCCGGCTTCCTGCTGTGCCGCCGCGTACGCATCGAAGTCAGCGAGCACAAAATAGCGATCGTAATTCATCAGGTCATTCACCAGAGGCGCAAACAATTCACGATCGCCGTTTGAGAACCTCCCGTCCCGCAAGCCATCAAGCACCTCGCGCAGCAGCGGACTCTTGTCGTAGTAATGTCGTGGGTTATAGCCGGCCTGTTGCATATCGCTGATTTGCGGCGCAGTCAGGCCGAAAAGAAAAAAGTTATGCTCGCCCGCCTCTTTGCGGATTTCAATGTTTGCGCCGTCCAAGGTGCCAATGGAGACAGCCCCATTCATCATGAACTTCATGCATCCTGTACCGCTTGCCTCGAAGCC
>JBDTDX010000445.1:0-10078 GCA_039922815.1 Granulicella sp. | reverse complement strand
GCCGCTGCTATCATCAACGTATGACCCAGCTTGATGTCCTGTACCGCTATGGAGTGCCGCCCACCGAAGCCGCGATGCTTGCCGTGGCCAAGATGCGGGAGGTTTACGGAGTTCGCAAACTGACCTTTGATGAGGCCGCAAAGACCGTCCGCATCGAGTACGACGCCACACGTCTCAGCGAGTCCGTTATCCACCAGCTCCTCCGCCGGGCTGCCCTGGATATCGTTGAAGCCATGCCTATGTTCACGCCGCCGCCTCCACCACCTCCCGCCGAGCCCGCACCGGCCAGCTAACATTGCCTCCGCGCTCGTCTTTCAGTACGCTTGGAGCAGGCAACCGCGCCCGTAGCTCAGTTGGATAGAGCATTTGGCTTCGAACCAAAGGGTCGGGAGTTCGAATCTCTCCGGGCGCACCAATTACTGATGGCCATAGCGAGACAGATGCATGTCGCTATGGCCATTCCTATGTCTACTTTTATTTCTACTGCGTGAGTGAGACGACGCCCGTCTGCATAATTCCGCCCCCGGTGGCCACGACGGAAATGGAGACGACTACGGATGTTACGCCGTCAGCCACAAATTGCTGGTCCCCACATCCCGAGATGCCCAGGCTAAGGGCATCTAGCACTCCAAGGACAATCAAAAGCCACACACGACGTCTTCGGAAAGGCCGGACAAGGAGAGCCGCTGCGACACCCACAGGCCAACCAATCCACGGTACCGGGTTACGGTCTTTGTTACTGGCCGTCGTCTTTGTCGCGATGGCAACGGTGTAGCTCACTGCCCCCCGGCAGGGGTCACGGTTGCAGGCGAGAAGGAACACGTTTGTCCTGCGGGCAATCTCGAGCAGGAAAAACTGACCGTCTGATTGAATCCGAAGGTCGGGCTGATCGTGGCCGTGGAGGTAGCTGATTGTCCGAGAGAGATCGTCTGCGAAGCAGGAGCAATCAACCATCGTGAAACCTGGGCTGAAGACATAAGTAGCGCTGGTGACAGTGCTATTGCTGTAGTTGGCAGCCACGGCAATCGCCCGTACAGTTTGGGACTGGCCAATGGTGACTGGCCTGCTGTAGAGCGTTGAACCTGCGGTCGGCATGGCCCCATCCACGGTGTAATAAATCGCCGCTCCGGGAGTAGAGTCGGTGATCGTCAGGGTCTGGCCGACGGGATAGCTGCCGGAGGCCAGTGAAAACACAGGAGCGGAAGCTGCGATGCTATAGGTAGCAATCGTGACGGCACTATTGTTGTAGTTAGTCGCAATGGCGATCGCACGAACCGTCTGAGACTGGCCAATGGTAATCGCGCCTGCGTACATCCAAGGAACGGTGGCATTCACAATTGGTTGATAGTTGACATTGCCTGAGCTGATGTCGAAGTCCCACACAGGTCCCATGTAGAGCAGAGGGTTGTTTTTATAGAGATAGACACTGCTGAAAAAAGACCCGCCATCCACGTTGCCCATAATGTCATTCACAAGGCAGAAGTTCACAGCGGCTGCTTCGTCGAAGTAAGGGCGCCAGCCGTTGACTGGGTCCGTGTAGCTGGCTGAATAGAGTGCGGCTTCAGCAGTATGGACATAGTTCTGGATGTAAGAAGTTTGCTCGGGCACTTCGGGTGAAAAATCCGGATCATCAAGACCGACGGCCACGCCCTTGGCGTGGTGAAGGTGAAGTCTTCATCCTGACGCTGATCGATCTCCAAACGATATCCACCGGTCAACCCCGCGCCGGATATATCGGTTGCCTTCATCTCGTTGATATTTATCCGATGACTATCGACCTTGATCACTTCAATGAGTTGGTAATTTCCTTCATAGGTTCCATTGATATAAAGCTCAACGAAGAGCGAGTGCGGCGCCCACCATGCGGGGGCACTCGTCCCGCTTGGCGACGGAGAGTTAGGAGCATAGGAGAGATAGTCTCCCCCGCTAGAGATTGCATTGGCCAAAGCTGAGGCTGACCAATCGCGGAGGAAGGTCTTGTCGTCATAATTGGCCAGCAAGACATAGCTCTTGCTTTTATCGCAGACGCTTCCCCCTGAACTATTGACGTAGGGGCAGGTAAGTCCCATGGCAGTCAACAGGTCAACGCTTGTGGTCAGCTTCAGGTTGTATGCCTTCTTGGGCATGAGCGCAGTAGAGGTCCCATGAAGATGGAACGTCGTAACCTTGAGATTGGGTCGAGACTCGTAGTCGTGGTTGCCCGGGATCGCGTACGCAGGGCAATTAAAGACGGTCTTCGGGTACATCTGTTCGAACTGCGTCTGCCATCGGGGACGTAACCCCACCATTGAAGTCGCCATAAACGTTATCGCCCAGCATGAGGAGAGCATCGGTCGTAATTCCCGTCTGCTGCACATAACTTTGCATCCCCTGGGCGACTGTAGCCTGATCGGAAAAATTGCCGTCTTCGCCCCAGTCGCCCACCATCAACAGTTGCGCGATCTTAGGCGGACAACAGGTTCTACAGGCGGAGCAACCGGTGCAGGAGTAGGGGAAGGCATTACCAGGGGAGAGACAGGGTTTGCTGGCGGAGCGACCGGGTTTACAGAAGTCTCTTGAACGCTCGCCACCGTGCCGCTGCCACAACCAGACAACGGGGTAAGCACCGCCGCAGCGGCACTGAAGGCGAAGCTCCGCCGGTTGAGCTGGCTGCGCGATAACTCAGAAGTTAGAGATGCGGACACCGCGATAGCATATTACGTTTTTCGTTTGCAGCCACAAGAACCATCAAATGTATTCAAGGGGTTTTGCGCGATCTCTGAGCCTTAAATTGACTCTCTCGCAACCTAAACGAAAGCTACAGCAGCGGATTCACACTCGGTCACGACCTTGCGTCTGCCAACGCAACCAGCCCCACGGGGACCATTGAGACGACAATGTCGCCGGGGAGAAACGTAAACGGCACGCCGCAAAAAGCACTCGCCGAAGAAGATCGGCGAGTGCTTTTTGCTTCTGTAGCCCAATCAACGGAATTACTTGCTGCAGCCGTTGCCGTGGTCAGGCCGAGCATGCTTCGCCTTGGCATCGGCCTCACTCATATACTGGCCAGCCTTTGTCTTACCGTAGTAGCGGTCGTCCGAACAATGGTAGACATTAGTCGCTGTGTTGACCCAAACTTTGCCGGCCCCGCCGCCAGGTGCTGCTGCCATGTTACTCATCACCGCTGGTGCGGGCTTGGCTGCTGGTGCCATCGTCTTCGGAGCCGAAGTCGGAGTTGGCGTGGCCATGGGAGCAGATGCTGCAGCTGCAGGGGCGGGAGCCGTCGTGGCGCCGAGATACCAGTCCTTCACGCCTTTGTGCCCACGGCAACCAGCGGACTTGCTTTGCGAAGTGGCGTAGGTTCCGTCCTTACACATTCCAGTTGCACCCTTGGGTGCCCCAGCGGGGGCCTGAGCCAGACCAGCATAAGCAGCGCACTGGAATGCGATGACGATTGCGAGTGTCTTCAAACTGACTTTCATAGTTCTCCTATAAGAAATTGTTAGAAGTTAACTGCGCTCGGCAAAAGTCGATACTCTGGGGAAAACGACAAGTGACGCAAAGTTTGAGCTGCAAAATAGAAGGCAATCAGGAGTTTCCGCCGAACAGTTTGCTCGCCATTCCAGCGATTCCACCTGCTTCTGGAGTGCCCTGCGAACCGCTGCCCGAAAAATGAGAGACGACCAAAGGAAGCACCACGGAAAGTATCCCCGAAGCCACCGAAGGGCTAATTCCGGCACGTTCGGCGATGCTGTTGACCGTCGATGCGCCAAGACCCTGCTGTACCTGATCCGCAGAGACCGCCTGATTCTCTCCCGGCTTTACCCAGGAATCGACCTGATCTCCCAGCCCGTTTTCCTTTAGCTTCGCGAGAATCCCGTCCATGCCTCCAGGATGTTCCTGCATCACCGAACTCAGTGCGTCCGCGATCCCGTGATGTTCGGCTGAGGCGCCGCCTGCTATCGAAGTTAAAGCGTCAAGCAATCCCATAAATTCTCCACACGCTGCGATTTTTATTCAAGACACTACGCACTCATTGACAAATAAGGTCCGGCACATCTTTTCACCCAACTGGTGTCAATTCAAGAACAAACGTACGTGAGGTTACTAAGGGTTCAAATGTAATCTGAGAATGTTCCCCAGTCGCATCAAGGTAAGGCCGTAACGGCTTGCTCAAATACCCAATTTCCTCTACTGTTAGAAAGTTGCTTTCACGCAATGTGCGCCCGTAGCTCAGCTGGATAGAGCAACTGGCTACGAACCAGTAGGTCGGAGGTTCGACTCCTTCCGGGCGCACCATCTCCCCCTCTAAAAAATCTATTTACTGCAAAACAGTGAGATTAGTGCGCTTGCAAGATTGACGACCAAATTAGTCCGAGATAGACTTGAAGTGGCCGCCGCGAGTCTTTACAGTCTCATCGGATCGAGTCGATGGGTGTGCTGTCGAATCTTTGCAGACCCCAGGGGTGAGTGAACCATGCTGCAGGCCTTTATCATCACGCTCCGCGAGGGTGTGGAAGCGTCGCTGATTGTTGGAATCATCTTTGCTTATCTCAGCAAAATCGGCCGCCACGAGCTGAAGCGCACTGTTTTCTGGGCACTTGGCGCAGCGGTTGCTGCCTCAGTCGGTGTGGCCATTGTGATCGCTCACCTCCAGTTCAATCCGGACATCTTCGAAGGCTGGGTCATGCTCGCCGCCGCCGCCTTCGTCATCAGCATGATCTGGTTCATGCAGAAGACAGCGCGCAGCATGAAAGGTCAGATCGAAGGCAAGGTCGCCAGCCTTGTAGGCACCTCCAGCGTGGGCCTTTTCTTCTTTGTATTCCTGCTCGTTCTCCGCGAGGGGGTCGAGACGGTCCTTGTCCTCTCGGCCGTCTCGCTCAATTCGACCGAGCTTCTCAGCTTTACCGGCACCGTGCTTGGGATTGCCGTCGCGGTCGTTTTTGGAGTTCTGTTCATTCGCGGAAGCGTGCGTATTAACCTGCAACGCTTTTTTCGCGTCACCACGGTCATCCTCTACTTCGTGGCCTTCCAGCTCATCGTCAGCGGTCTGCATGAGCTCTCTGAGAACGGCGTTCTGCCCTCCAGCACCGCAGAGATGCGCTACATCGGACCGATCGTTCGCAATGACATCTTCTTCTTCGTTACCATGCTCGCGCTCGCCGGACTGATGATGCTGATGGAGTACAAGCGCCGTGCACCCATTACGCTCGGGGAAAACGCCTCCCTTGCTGAGAAACGCAAGGTCGCCTGGTCGCAGCGCCGCGAAAAGATGTGGATGAGCGCCGTTGTCGGCACCAGCTTCCTCTTCATTTTCCTCTCGACGGCCGAGTTCATCTACGCTAAAAGCTCCACCGCTCTTTCGCCCACCGCGCCTGTCACCCTTGTCGGCGAGCAGGTCACCCTGCCTGCTGCGGATATCAAGGACGACCAGCTCCATCGCTATGGCGTTAACGTGGAGGACGGCAAGGGAGGGACGGCACAGGTTCGCTTCCTGCTCTATAAGAAGCCCGACGGCAACATCGTGACCGTCGCCGACGCGTGTCGTATCTGCGGGCCGGTCGGCTTCTACATTGGCTCGCAGGGCATCACCTGCAAGATGTGCGCCAGCCCGCTCAATGGATCGTCCATGGGCCAGCCAGGCGGCTGTAACCCCATTCCGCTCAAGGCCACGAACGTTGGTGGACAGATCACCATCGCCGCCGCCGATCTCCGTGCACTGGCGGCCACCTTTGAGAAGTAATCCGCAAAGTAAGGGGCAGCGCTAATGTTCTTCCGACTGCTGCTCGAGAGCTTCGTGCGCCAGCGCCGCCGCAAGGCGCTCGCTGGGATTGCCATTCTGCTTGGAACGACGGCTGTGACTGCGATGCTCGCCCTTGCCACCACGATTGGCGACCGTATACACCAGGAACTTGCCGTTTATGGCGCGAATATCGTCATCACCCCCAAAGCGGACCTGCTCGATGTAAAGGTTGGCGGGGTAAATATCAAGCCGGCAACTGGTGGTGCGTACTTGAAAGAAAGCGATCTCCCAAAGCTCAAGACAATTTTTTGGGGCAATAACATCAATGGCATCAGCCCGGAACTGCCTTTCCTCTTAGATACAACGATTCCTGGAAACCTCGTCCCGGAACAAGCCATTCCTGCCGTCGGCCTTTGGTTCCATCATTCATTTGGTAGCGGCTCGCGCACGGGAGCCCCCGAGTTACATCCTTCGTGGAAGCTCAATGGAGCGTGGCCCGCCGGTGAAGGAGAGGTGGTTCTGGGTCATAGACTGGCTGCGAAGCTGAACGTCAAGATCGGCGACACTCTTGTTGCGTCGCAGCCAGCAAAAATACCCGCTGACTACAGCTATCGCATCACTGGTATCGCAGACACCGGCGGCCCCGAAGATGATCAGGCACTGTTTCCGCTGGCTACCGCACAGATGCTGTCCGGCCATCCGGATGCCGTTCGTCGTGTCGAGGTTTCCGCGACCACCAAACCGGAAGACGCCTTTGCCCGAGTCGATCCAGACACGCTCTCGCCGGCTCAGCACGAGATCTGGTACTGCCGTCCTTATGCCAACTCCATTGCCTACCAGATTCGCGAGATCATGCCCGATGCGGACGCGCAACAGGTGCGGCGCGTGGAGCAGTCTGAAGGGACGGTGCTCGCGCGCATCTCCGGGCTGATGTGGCTTATCAGCGCGGCGGCTTTGCTGGCAGCGGGGTTTGCGGTGAGCGCTGCGATGGCGACGGCGGTGCTCGAACGCCGCCAGGAGATTGGCCTGATGCGGTCGCTTGGCGCCAGCAAAGGGTCGATTGCCCTGCTCTTCTATGCGGAGACGGCGTTGCTTGCGATCTTTGCTGGATCGCTTGGCTACCTCATTGGCTCCGGGCTGGCTGCGTGGCTGGGTGCGCGCATCTTCGCCGGGGAGAGTGTCGCCGCCGGGAACATACTGATTCCAGTGCTTTTGCCTGTCATTGTAGGGACCGCGCTGCTTGTTGCCATCGCGGGGAGCACGCCCTCTATCCGTGAGGCGCTACGGCTTGATCCCTCGGCCGTGCTGCGGGCGGACGCATGAGTGCTCCTATCAAGCTGAGCCTGTGGGGGATGCTGCGGCGGTCGCTGATCCATCGCCGGGCGCGGTCGCTCTCGGCGCTGGTTGCGCTTACGGTTTCGGCGGCGGTCGCTACGGCCCTACTGACGCTTTATGCCGATCTCGACGCCAAGCTGCACAAGGAGTTTCGGAGCTTTGGCGCGAATGTCGTGGTGACGGGTAACACGCTTCCGGTCAATGCGTTAGCGTTGGTTCAGAGTGCGGCTGGAGCCGATGCGATTGCTGCTCCGTTTGGCTATGCGGTGGCTACGACGGATCGCGGGACGCCGGTTGTGGTCTCGGGTACGAACTTTGCGGCGGTGCGGCGGCTGGACGACTGGTGGCAGGTTCCGGCCTGGCCTGTGGGCGCTCAGGATGCGTTGATCGGGCAGAAGGCCGCCAACTTTATCGCCGATGAGCGGGACCTTAAACTGACCTTTGCTGACAAGTCGATCGCGCTCCACGGCGTGGGCAAGTTGAAGACTGGGGGCGACGAAGACAGCCGTATCTACCTTCCACTTCAAGCATTTACGGCTTGGACGGGGGCGGGCGTAAGTGTCATCGAGGTGCAGGTGCCGGGCGGCGGGCCGAAGGTTGAGGCGGCGATTGCGCGTCTTCGAGAGGCGCTTCCGGAGGCGCAGATTCAGCCGGTGCGGCAGCTTGTTGAGGGCGAATCGCGCATTGTGGATCGGACGCATTCATTGATGTATGCGGCGGTGCTGCTGATTGCGCTGACGGTGGCGGTTTCGGTGCTGGCGACGCTCTCGGCGAGTGTGCTGGAGCGGCGGCGGGACTTCGCGCTGATGAAGGCGCTGGGCGGAACGCAGGGTCAGTTGCTGCGGATGTTTTTGTTGGAAGCGCTGGCGCTGGCGGTCGCCGGGGTGGTTGTTGGCTATGCTGTCGGGTCGGCTGCGGCCTTTGGAATCAGTGAGTTGACCTTCCATACGGCAAGTTTGCCGCGGCTCTCCGTGGTTGCGCCGGTGTTGTTGTTGAACCTGCTGATTGCCGCGCTGGCCGCGCTTTTCCCCGCGCGGGTGCTGCGTGGATTGCAGCCGGCGGCGCTGTTGAAGGGCGAGTGAGAAGATAGAGACGATGGCAGAGATCAAGACAGACTGGCCGGACCATGTGACGCGTGCGGAGTGCGCGGTGATTGACTTGGCGCGGGTGACGCGGGAGTATGCGGGGCATGGGGGCGTGGTGCGGGCGCTGGACGATGCTACGTTCTCAATTGTGGCAGGTGAGTGGGTGGCGATTACGGGACCTTCGGGATCGGGTAAGTCCACTCTGGTCAATATGTTAGGGTGTTTGGACCGGCCTACCGGGGGTGTGCTGAAGATCGATAATGTGGACGTGGCTTCGATGACTTCGGCGGAGTTGGATCGGTTTCGGGCGGAGAAGATTGGGTTCATTTTTCAGCAATTTCACTTGATTCCGTACCTTTCAGCTCTCGAAAACGTGATGTTGGCGCAGTATTTCCACTCCATGACGGATGAGGGTGAGGCGCGGCAAGCTCTTGAAATCGTTGGACTTGGGGACCGGACAGAGCATTTGCCGAGTGAACTTTCGGGGGGAGAGCAGCAGCGGGTGTGCATTGCCCGGGCGCTAATCAATAACCCGCCGATCCTGCTGGCGGATGAGCCTACGGGGAACCTGGATGCTGCGAATCAGCGCGTCGTTGCTGGGCTTTTGCAGGATCTGCATCGCGACGGACATACGATTGTGATGGTGACTCACGACCCCGAAATGGCGGCTTTGGCGCAGCGGCGGATCGCTTTGAACCATGGAAAAGTGTTCTGTCATCCGGTGATGGGGCAGGTGGTAACGCTCGGCAACCGGTCAAAATGACGATTTTTGTAGTGACAAATTTGTAGTGCTGTAGCTACATTTTTGTAGTGCTGTAGCTACATTTTTGTAGTGCGTTTCGAGGTCTGTAGTTACATTTTCGTAGCTACAGAGCCGCTGACCTCTAAAGGGGACGCTGAAGTAGCACTCGGAGATCCAATCCTTCTCGATCGCCCTCGAAGGATTGGGTTGACGGCAGGTGTATCTCAAGTCAGTAAGTCCATCCCCGGGGTACCGTCACTTGACGGTTGCTTCCGAAAAGCCGACATATCGTTACTAATCCGGCTCGATGAGTGACTCAGTAATTTACCACTCATCTAGCTTGGACGAATGCACAGTCGTTATTTATCGCAGACAGGACGGCCTGGAGTGGGCGTGGCCCAGGGAGTTCATGGATCGCAGATTTGAGAGGTGAATGAGCAAGCCACAAACCGCGATCGCATGTCTGTCCTAAACTTCAGGATGCTTATAAGGCGCTCGATATTCCTGGCGCAACAGTGCATTTGCCTCGGAATCTCCGACCACGAGCTGCTTCTCAGGGTCCCACGCCAGGCTTCGGCCCAGCTTCATCGAGTTGTTCGCCAAGATGCACGACGCGGTTGAAATGTAGCCCTGCTCGATGTCGGCTACCGGATGGCTACGCGCGTCGATCGAGGCAAGAAAGTTCTGCATATGGTGCCGAATGGAGGGCGCGACGTGTTTCTCAAGTTCCTTTTCAGTCTTATCTTCGGGGTATTGTTCCAACTCGTAGGTAACGTCTTTATGGACAGGCTGTCCGCCGCCGACGGGAATAAAGTCATATCCCATCACGCTCGCCTTTAGCGTTCCTTTGTCGCCGTAGAATGTAGCGCCCCATGGATACTTCGGATCTGCGGCCTCGCCCCAACTGCGGTGCTGCCACACGACTCGAAGATCCTGGAAATCGAAGGTGGCTGTCTGAGTATCGGAAATGTTGGCCTTGCTCTTGGTATCGACAAAGATTCCACCGGTGGAATCAATCTTTGTCGGCCAGCCCAATCCGAGCATCCACCGTGTCATGTCAAGCATGTGGACACCCATGTCACCCACAATGCCGTTCCCATACTCCATAAATGCGCGCCAACCGCGGGGATGAACCAAGCTGTTATAAGGCCGCATTGGAGCAGGACCAGTCCAGGCATCGTAATCCAGATTCGC
>JBDTDX010000444.1:0-10505 GCA_039922815.1 Granulicella sp. | reverse complement strand
GCTCGCCGCCGAAAAAGGACGCGGGCTCTTCGAAAGTATCTGAATGCCCTCTTCTGGCAGAGAGTACCTACGCAGAATGGGTTGAAGCTCTTCCAGAGTCAGTGCCGGCCAGTCGGGCGCGACCAGCGATCCATTCATTCCATGGGATCTCAGCTCGAGTTGATCTTTTGCGGCACTCACTGGATTGCTCAATTCCCTTCTTGGATGCACTCAGAAAATGTAATGAACGGAGAGCCGAACTGTTGTAGGCGCGCCAAGATGGAGAAAGGTATCGCCATAACTGGCTCCGGTATCCTTCCAATACCGCTTATCAAAAATATTGTCTGCGTAAAGCCGGAAGGAGACACGCCCCTGCTCGCCCCCCGGTGTGTAACGTGCACCGACGTTGAAGAGATGATAGGCCGCCACACTCACTGCATCGTCACGAGTAGCCTCTTTGCGCCCGGAGTAGTTCCAGCCGGGCATCAAGTGTAGACCGCGCACGCGCGGCACCATTACATCAGCAAAAAAAGCAGTTCGTAGATGCGGCACATTGAGAACCTGCTTCTTGTCGAAAGAAGGCGTTCCCGTCTGGTCAGAGATAGCGCGGATGGCAGCTACCGAGGCAGTGAATTGCATCCATTTCGTAGTCGATCCCTGGGCATTTACTTCTACGCCGTCATGGGTTTCCCTGCCCTCCGACACGAAATCTTGATTGCCCAGATCATCAACAGCTTTTGGATAAAAGAAAGGCGCGCGCATATGGAAGAGCGCAGTAGTCACCAGCACGCGTTCCGTGGGCTGGAACTTAGCACCAACTTCTACTTGGCGTGTAATGAAAGGCGGTAGATAAAATCCTCCTGCCCAGAAAGGAGCCTGAGGGGCTAGAGATAACTGCACACTGTAGTTGCCATAAAGAGTCAGATTGCTCACTGGATTGAAGGTGATCGCATACTGCGGCAGCCATACAGTCTTGTCAGTAGTATTGCCGCCCTGAAAATTGTGATCGCGGACTGAATCAAATCGGCCGCCCGCGAGCACTTGAATGCGTCCGGGCAGATGAATCCTGTCTTGTATTACGGCTGCCGACTGATGATTATTCTCGTAGAGTACGCGGGGACCAGCTTCATCCAGCGCACCCGAGATAGACTCCTGCGGAAACTGTTGGTTCGGCTGATAGATATTTTCCGATCCCACATAGTCGTAGACAGAAGTTGAAGGCTGCTGAACACTTCGGCGAAAGGCCACGCCTCCGAAGGTCAGATCGTGGGTAATTGCACCAGTCTTTACATGGCCAGTTACGAGAGACTCAGCTTGCGCATTAATACGTAACTCCCCAGGGTTGCGATAATCATAGATGTCGTAAGTTCCATCGGGAGCGAAGAACCACGGTGCAGGGCCTCCCGGAACATTGCACACATCCTGGTAATAACACCCGTAGGCATACACAACATTGTCATTAATAAGCGAATGACTGTAACTCACCGCGGCGAAAGCATGCCACGCTCGATGGAAGTCATAGTCCAAACGGCTGCCAGTGTTAAACGTATCGAAGGTATTGGGTTTCGACCAATTCTGATGACCCAGCATCGTCGACGGATAGACGGGATCGGGGATAGTCCTACCGCCCAGAAGTTGATAGCCAGATACGGAGCGTTGCACCTTATGCTGATATTCGAAGTCATTCCTCAGGACCAGCTTGGAATTTATGTTCCAGTCGGCTGCGCCGGCACCCATCGCGCGCCAACCGTTGGCGTCTTCCACGTAAGTCTGAATTCTTTCGCCTGCAAAATTTGCACGCAAGCCGAACTGCTTTCGATTCCCAAAGAAGCTGCCCAGATCGACTGCTCCGTAGGTGGTTCCCCTATGGTCAGTCGCGAAGTC
The DNA here is from genome assembly GCA_039922815.1 of Granulicella sp. Taxonomy (GTDB): domain Bacteria; phylum Acidobacteriota; class Terriglobia; order Terriglobales; family Acidobacteriaceae; genus Edaphobacter. The sequence goes on along the minus strand of JBDTDX010000444.1, from coordinate 8,642 downwards.
TGCGGTCTTAATCAGCGCAGGCCGTTTGGTGACGTAGTTGATGAGACCACCCGCCGAAGCCACGCCGCTTTCAATTCCAGCAATGCCCTTGAGAAACTCGACCTGCTGCTTGTTTTCCAGCGGCACATCCTGCTCGCCGGCAATTGTCATGCCATTAATTTCTAGGCCTGTAGCCAGATCAACAGGAAAGCCGCGAATCTGGAAATCTCCGTAGTAGCCTACCGGAGCGTAGTCCTCTCCGATTGAGGCATCATTTTTCACGACATCGGAAAGCACCCGTGAAAATTGATCCGTAAGAATTTCGTGAGTTACCACAGTCGCTGAAACCGGTGTTTCGAGCATCGATGCGCCTGTCAGATTGCCGACTGAAATCGTTGCAGGAAGATAGTCTGATTGCTGCTTACTGCGAACCTCCACCGTCGTGTTGACATGGAGTGGATGTTGCACAGCCACCCCGGACTTCTGTTGATCCGTTTGCGCATTGGTATTCTGCGAATGCGCGAACTGTGGAATCAACAAACACCCCAGCAGGGCAATCGCGAGCCTCCTATGAGTCACGGCAAACGAAGCAACAGATAGACGGGAGCTTGAAACCGGAGCGCCAGATGGGGATAGAAAGGAGTAAAGATCGATAGTCTGGAAGGAAATTGCTACGAGTCTCATAGTTCTCTCTTGGTTCAAAGGAATTGAGACAAGAGTGCTCGCGCAAAAATTTGACCATTTGCATCGAAAACTTCCCACGCCGGTATTATCCGGATCGGGTTCGAGGGTATTTCTCAGCCCCATTTATGTGGAGCACCCCTGCTTCAATAGCTACATTCAACCATCTACAGCCTTGCATTGCAAGTGCCGCCGTTCTAAAACGGATCACCAGCATGAGTCTTCCGCAGTGAGCTGCGGCTCACTCAATGTGAAAATAAAATCAGCAATTATCGCGAGTGAGTTCGCTTTTGGCGAGCACAGTATTCGCGGCGAAAGCAATCGTTGGTATGGTCGTTGACCATACCGTTAGCCTGCATCCATGCGTACACGATCACCGGTCCAACAAACTTGAAGCCGCGGCGTTTCAGCTCTTTCGAGGTGGTTTCGGACAGCGGCGAAATCACAGGGACAGGTCCGCTGTTTTGAATCGACTTACCGCCTGCGAGATCCCAGGCCCATGTCGAGAAATCAATTCCCGCCTGCTGCATATCCAGAAAGATCCGAGCGCCGTTAATCGTCGCCTCAATCTTGGCGCGGGAACGGATGATGCCTGCGTTCTCCATAAGTTTTGCAATTTCGTTCTGACCGAAGCGTGCAACGACCTCGGGATCAAACTGACGAAAAGCCTCTCGGAACGTTTGGCGTTTCCGCAGTACGGTGATCCAGGAAAGCCCCGCTTGAAAGCCTTCGAGCATGAGAGTCTCCCAAAGGGATCGACTGTCGAAGTCGGGCACTCCCCACTCACTGTCGTGATACCCACGCATGAGGGGATCGTTCTCTGCCCAGGAGCAGCGGACTTTGTCTCTGGATTTCATCGGATATTCCCTTTCAACTCACAACATCGTAATCGCGACGCCCAGCAGAACAAGAGCAAAGAGGGTCCACTCCACATTAAAATCTTTCGCTGGCTTTCGAGCGGCGCCCTCAAGAGGGGGCGGAAATCCCTGCAACAGTTTGCGCTCGTCAACCAGCTCTGCATATCGATCTGCGGGAATCATCAGAAGCATCATCACAACGATCTCGCAGGTCTGCATATCCCCCACCTGCTGAACACTGCGCACATGAGCATGCCATTCTCGTCCGTCGCGCAGGCTCTTTAGTATTGCTTCGGCGGTTTGCTCTTCAAGATAGCCAACGCCACTTTCATTGGCGTTCACCATGAGGATCGCGTCATGCCCATGGAGGGATTCAGGTTGGAGATAGAGTGGCTGAGCCTCGACCATGTTCTGGATCGCAGCCTGGCGACTTGTTCCATCCCAGTTTGCGGACGCGAGCCCCACCAATTTGGTATAGAAGAAAATCTCGCAGAGCATTCCATAGGCCGCAAAAACTTCTCGCTCAAAACGTACATCTTCGGATGCTCGCTCTTTAACGTAGCCCATGGTGATAAATCGATTATGCCCGATTCAGGCAGGACCGCGCGTCGATCCTCTTCTTTCCAGGCTGAAGCGGCATTCTGGCCGCTCCAGCGCAAAAAAGAACGCCAGCCGATGAGGGCTGGCCTTCTTGCAAGTACTTGATTCTAAGGATTGGTGCGGAGGAGGGGACTTGAACCCCTATGCCTTGCGGCGCTAGCACCTCAAGCTAGTGCGTCTGCCAATTTCGCCACCTCCGCATTCGGACTTAGCCCCATCGAGGTCGATGTTTCGGGATAAGCGCGGTGAGCAATCCGAACTACAGTGTAGCATCCACAGAGCCTGTGAATGCACTGAATGTGATGCACACGGATCGACCTTTCAGAGTGCGGGCTTGTAGACCGGGTCCGGTTGCAGACGTGTACTGGTAAAGGTGATCGCGGCGGCAAATTTTCCGCAGAGCTGTCCGCCGAATTTCGTGGTCTGCTCGGTTCCGTCAATGTTGATGGAGAGGGTTGCGGGCTTTACGCAGACGCCGTGATTGTAGACGTCTCCGGCGACCCATCGCAGGGTTGCGGTGACCTCGGCGTCGGGGGCGATGATGGCGGGCAGAACGACCGGGCCAGGGTGCATTCCGCGCATGCCGAGGATCTCGCGGGTGATCGGAAGCTGCGCGCCACCGGCATCGCGAAAGATGAGCATCGGAAAGGCGGGGATGGTGCAGGCGTCCGGGCTGAGATTGCGCAGAACCAGAAGCGTGCCATCGTGCGACATGCCGGTAAAGTTGCCGTTCTCTCCATCAAGTGCGAGTGAAAGCTGATTGGCGGTGCAGGGACGCACAGTTGCTGCCGATGCCGTAGCAGCCGTCAGCAGCACGAAAGTTCCGAGAGCGAGACCCGAGAACATGGGGTTCATCCTTTTCACTTTATGCTCGTGTGCAGCTGGAATAAAGCGAGCCCTTGGCGCTGCGATCCTGCAATCGTGCCATACTCGTCCAGAGCGGATGACTACACTTGTCTTTACACTGCTTGTCTTCGGCGGCTCGTTTGCGGCGGGATTGCTGGGCGCGCTGACCGGTCTTGGGGGCGGGGTGGTGCTCGTTCCCCTGCTGACGCTGGCCTTCCATGTGGACCTGCGCTATGCCATTGGGGCTTCGCTCATTTCGGTCATTGCGACGTCTTCGGGCGCTGCGGCGGCATATGTGCGCGAGGGCTACTCGAACGTCCGCATTGGGATGTTTCTCGAGGTAGCCACGACCATCGGCGCGATCTGCGGGGCGTTTCTCGCATCGCGCATTCCGACGCGCGGCCTCGCCATCACCTTTGGCGTGGTGCTTCTTTATTCGGCGTATCTATCGTGGGAGCGGAAGGGCCATGAACACGTCGCAGCAGTCGGCAGCCCCTGGTCAGCCCGCCTGCGCCTGAACGGATCGTACCCCCATGAAGGCGGCGAGGTGAGCTACCGCGTGGACCGCATCGCGGCTGGCTTTGCAACCATGTTCGGCGCGGGAACGCTATCCGGCCTGCTTGGCATCGGGTCGGGCGCGGTCAAGGTGCTCGCCATGGACAAGGTCATGCGCATCCCTTTCAAAGTGTCGACGACGACCAGCAACTTCATGATCGGTGTGACCGCGGCGGCGAGCGCTGGCATTTATCTGCGACGCGGCTACATCAATCCCGAACTGGCATTTCCGGTCATGCTCGGTGTGCTGGCCGGATCGCTGCTGGGCGCGCGGTTGCTGGTCAAAACGCGCGTCTCATTGCTCCGGGCTGTCTTTACGGTCGTCATTCTTGCTTTGGGCGTCGAGATGATCGTCAACGGATGGATGGGCAAACTATGAGTGAGCCGCTTGTGAATCTTCCGGACCATATCCGATCGGAAGACGATCGCCGCATGGAGACGTTGATGGGCCGCCTGCTCCAGATCGGGGTGCTCGTGGCATCCGCCTTCGTGCTGCTTGGCGGCATTCTTTATCTTAGGGAGCATCTGGGCACCGTGGTGGGCTATGGCCTCTTCAAAAGCCAGCCGCCAGAGCTGCGCCACGCCAAAACACTGCTCACCGCGCTTGCCCACCTGCGGCCGGAGGCCATCATTCAGCTCGGCGTGCTGATGCTGATTGCGACGCCGATTGCGCGGGTCATTTTTGCGGCGTTTGCATTCGCTCTGGAGCGAGATCGGCTGTATCTGGTCATCAGTCTGGTCGTCCTTGGGGTGCTGGTCTTCGGGCTCCATGCAAGCTAGAAATTTGCTGTCAACTCGGCGAAATTCGCAAGCTCGATCAGCGTCTGTCCAGCAGGCGGCGGACCGACGGTTTCGTCCTCGAGCACCCAGGTAAGGCCGTGCGGGATAAAGACTGCGTGCAGGCCTGCCGCCAGTGCCGGGTTGATGTCCGACCGAGGGCTGTTGCCGATCATCCAGGTAGTCGCTGCATCGCAGCAGTGGAGCGTGGCCAGCGAACGATAGGCGTCCGCGTGCTTCTCCCGCAACACCTCCACACCCGAGAAGAACTTCGCCAGCCCAGAGCGTTGGAGCTTGCTCGTCTGTTCACTCGTGTTGCCCTTGGTGACGAGCAGGATGCGATGCCGTCCTGAAAGCTCGGTCAGCGTATCGGTCACGCCGGCAAGCAGTTCAATCTTCTGATCGGCGATGGACTGCGCGAAGCTATGGATGCGATTTCGCTTGTCCTCGGTCAGGGGAACGTCGGTCAATTGCTCAAAGCAGACCGTGAGCGAGTGGCGAAAACTCTCGACCCCATAGCCGCGCGCCGAAACCGTTGCCTGTTCCACGGCATTCAAGTGCCCTCGCACTTCAACCGCCGTATGCTCACGATGATCGAGGTAGGAGATGAACGCCGCGATCGCGCGCTCGAAGTAAACATTGTTCTCCCAAAGCGTATCGTCCGCATCCACGAGCAGGGTCTGGCCGGCGGCTCGGCGCAAGATGGCGGCTGGCAGGATCATTCCCTCATTATATTTGCGGCGTTCCGCTGATCCCATATGTCGTCGACCGTACAAAGGCGTAGTATCTGTTTCGTCTCCGCATTTCTCACGACCTTGCATCGAGAGCAGGCTCGCCCTTCAACAAGAATGACTCCACTCCCACGGAACTGTGAGTCCCCATGAGCCAGCCACTCTTCAAGAACGGCCTGCTCCTCAAACTACCCGTCGATGTGATCGCCCGCCTCGAACTACAGCCGGTCGATCTTCCGGTAACCCGCGAGATCGAATATCCCGGCAACCACATCGACCATCTTTTTTTCATCGAAGAGGGTATAGCCTCGATGACCGCGACCTTTGAGGACGGCTTTCAGGTCGAGATCGCGCTGGCCGGGTCGGAGGCTGTCCTCGGCACATCGGCCATGATGGGAACAAGACGCAGCCTCAACCGCGTCTACATGCAGGTCGGCGGCTACGGATTCAGCTCGCAGACCGCTGTCGCCACCCGCGAGTTTGCGCGCGGCGGAGCCTTCCACGACCTCACCCTGCGCTACCTGCAAGCCCGATTCATCCAGTCCGCGCAGACAGCAGGCTGCAATGCCCGGCACACCGTCGAGCAGCGCCTGGCACGCTGGCTCCTCCTCTGCGCAGACCGCAACGGCGGGCGCGTGCTTCCGCTCTCGCAGGAATATCTGGCCGACATGCTGGGATCTTCGCGCACCACCGTGACGACCGTCGCTGGCCACTTCCAGGATCGCAACCTTATCCAATACACGCGCGGCAAGATTCACCTGGTCGACCTGCCAGGGCTCGAACTCCTTGCCTGCGAGTGCTATCGCGTCGTTCGCGACCATCTCGCCGACTACGCAGAGTACAACGTCATCGAGGTCTGATCCTCAGGAGGCCGTTCCGGCGTCGTAGTATGGGGGAGTGACGAACTCCTCTGCGATCAACCCATCGAACTCTGCTCCCCGAAAAACGCCGCTCCTCGTCCTCCTCATGGGGGTCAGCAGCTCCGGAAAAACCACCATCGGCGAGATCCTCGCCAAACAGACCGGAGCGATCTTCGCCGACGCAGACGATTACCACTCTGCGGCCAACAAACAGAAGATGGCCTCTGGTCATCCGCTGAATGATGACGACCGGGAGCCCTGGCTCGAGACGCTGAATGACCTCCTCAAAAGCTGGTTCGAGAGCCATACGTCCGGGATCCTCGCCTGCTCCGCCCTGAAGGAGAAATACCGCGTCACGCTTATGAAGGGCCTGCCAAAGGGTGCAGTGCATGTCGTTCTGCTGGAGCTTTCGCGAGAGACGCTCGAGAAGCGGATGAAGGCGCGGTCTCACGAATTCATGAACCCAGCCCTGCTCGATAGCCAGATTGCGACACTCGAAGTTCCAACCGACGCCCTGCGTGTGGTCAACGACCGCAGCCCGCAAAAGGTTGTCGAGCAGATTGTGGCGCAGCTTCAGTAAGAAGTTTCTTGGGGGCTGCTAGCGCGTGTGCCCCAGGTGCGTTTGCGCCGGAGGAATTTCCTCGCCGGGCTTGCGCATCAACACCGCGCAGTTCGGCGGAACGATCGTCAGCAGCAGAAGAAAGATCATAACGATCTCTGGCGGGTGCAGGGATTCGCTCGAATGAAGGTAAAACGCCAGCCAAATAGCCCCGATAAACGACAGGGTAATCACGGTAGCTGCAATTGCTTTGGCCCAGGGCTTTCGGTCAAAGGGGAGCATGATGACACCTCGTGAAGACTTGTCACAAACAATACTCTTCGTCTACGGCAGGATGCAATGCTCCATTTGAGCCTCAAAATAAGGGGGAGAAAAAGGCTGGAAACGCCGACCCCCAACCGTTACTGGGCTTTCGCCGGGGGCCGATGATACACTACCTCTCAGGTTGTGATACTTGCGTCAGCAGGCGTCGGGCAGGTAGTTTTCCGTCCATACCCACATTTTGATCCAAGAAGGTTTAGAAACATCCGATGATCTATCTGCTCGTTGTTATCCATGTGATCGTCTGCCTCTTCCTCGTCGGAGTCGTCCTGCTGCAACAGGGCAAGTCGGCCGATCTCGCTGGAGCGTTTGGTGGCCAGGGTTCGCAGACGGCGTTCGGTCCTCGCGGCGCAGCCAGTCTTCTGACCAAGGTAACGGCGTGGGGCGCAGTCATTTTTATGCTGACCTCGATCGGCCTGACCATCCTGCTCTCGCGCTCAAGCGGCGACCACTCGGTGCTCTCCGGTGCCTCGACCACCCAGTCCGCTCCCAAGAAATAGACCTCTCCGCAGATTTCAAAAGCGCAGACGACTTCGTCTGCGCTTTTTACGTTTAGCCGCTTCCGGAGATACCAGGAGATACCCATGATCCACGAAATCCTTCGCGTCGGCCCACTGCAATGCAATTGCTCCATCCTCGGCGATGAGACCTCGGGCGAGGCCATGGTCATCGACCCGGGCGACGAAACCTCCCGCATCCTGGCCGTATTGGCGCGTCATAAGCTGACCGTGAAGCAGATTATCGTGACCCACGCCCATATCGACCACATCGCAGGGGCGCAGCAACTCAAACGCGTGACCGGCGCGCCGATCCTCTACAACCAGCTCGATCTTCCCCTGGTCCAGATGATGGAGGTGCAAGCCGGATGGCTGGGCATCGCCACACCGGAGGTCGCACCGCCGGACGACTCGCTCGAGGATGGCCAGACGCTCAGCGTCGCCGGGATCTCCGGGACTATTCTGCATACGCCGGGACACACGCAGGGTAGTGTCTGCCTCCACATTCCGGCGGAGACCCTGCTGATCGCTGGCGACACGCTGTTTGCCGGCTCCGTTGGCCGGACCGACCTGCCCGGTGGCGATACGCACATGCTGATCGACTCGATCCAGACGCGGCTGATGACGCTGCCCGAGGATACCGTGGTGATTCCTGGGCACGGCGGCAGCACAACGATCGGCGCGGAGAGAGAAATGAACCCGTTCCTTCAAGGTGCTTAGAATGATTGACTTAAAGATGATTATGCAATGATGACTTTAGGCGAACCCAGGTCGCTACTAACGACTACGCCGACGCCATGTGGACCATGCCGAGCGCAAAATCGTTCTCTTGCGTGAGCAGGCTGACAACCAGCCGATTCCCTTCCGTCATCCCGTAGAACGAGCCGGGGTGGGCAATCACTCCCCGCTCCGCAACTAGTTCTTCCGCAGCGATGGCAGAGCGCAGAACAACATTCCAGCCAGCCTGCGTCTCAAGAACCTGCACGCCAGACGCGAGCGCCGTGGAGAGGTTGGCGCGCGTCCGCATCAGAATCTGCTCCTGCAAGTGCCGTCGTCCCGCGAGCCAAGCGGGCAGAGCTAGTTGGACCGGGGCGTTCATTGAGAGGAAAGTGTCCGCGATCACCTCCAATCGGCTGAGAGCCTCACGCCGGAGCCGCTCCGGGCCAAGCGTCAACACCCAGGCCGCCTTCATCTGCGGCAGCCCAGCGATCTTGCTCATACCGCTCAGCACGAAGGTCGGAACGGTTGCTGTTTCGGCGGCAAAACTTACTGCATCGTCCGAGGGCCTAAGCGGATAGTCGAGAAAAACCTCGTCCACGATCAACGACAGGTGGTGCCGATCGCAGAGTCCACTGAGCTGTTCACGCTCCTGCCGCGCC
>JBDTDX010000443.1:0-8833 GCA_039922815.1 Granulicella sp. | reverse complement strand
TGCGAATTCCTAAGCATCCGCTGGCACTGCGCCTGATTGAGCAGGCGGGAGTGCCGATTGCAGCGCCAAGCGCCAATCGCTTTGGGCACACGAGTCCCACCACGGCGGCCCATGTGCTCGAAGACCTCGACGGGCGGATCGATGCGGTGCTCGATGGCGGCGCGACGGATGTGGGCGTCGAGTCGACGGTTTTTGATGTGGCTGCGGGGATGATTTATCGACCGGGAGCGGTGACGGCGGAGATGATTCGAGCGGTGACGGGCAGCGAGGTTCAGATGTATCAGGCGCCGGTGGTGCCGGGCGCGCCGGAAAGCCTCCCGTCGCCGGGGGTGGGGGTGCGGCACTATGCTCCGCGGGCGCGGCTGGTGCTGGTGCGCAATCAGGATGAGTTGCAGGAGCGCGTCGGGAAGTCGCTCGGGTTGCAGGAGCGTGTAGGGGTGATGCTTCCGGCCGGCTGGGCGACGCCCGTGGGCGCAGTGGTCTGTGAATGGGCCGCATGGAAGGATGGCGATGATCTGGCGCGGCGGGTCTTCGCAGGCTTGCGGGAGCTGGATGCAACGGGTGTCACGGTGATTGTGTGTCCCCTCCCGACGATCGGCGGGGTGGGGTTGGCGTTGCGGGATCGACTGGAGAAGGCAGCGCGGCGGAGTTGAAGAGACAGAAGCGGCGCAGAGTTATCTCTGCGCCGCTTCTTTTTCGTACAACGTGACTGCTACGGCTCAAGGGATGCGAGGTAGCCTGTGATGTCGACGATGTCGGCGTTGGTCAGCTTGGCGACGGGCATCTTCATCATCTGCCCCATGGCTCCGTTGCGAGCGCCGGTTTGGAAGTCGATGAGTTGACGGGTCATCTGGCTGGGAGAACGACCGGCGATTGAGGGGATATTGCCGACGCCCTTCAGATTGGACCCGTGACACATCGTGCAGGCCATGGTCTCTCCGTTACCGCCGGTCTTGACGAGTGCTTCACCAGCTTTGAGTGAGCCCACGGGAACATAGGCAATAAAGCCAGAGGTGGGGTTGCGGAGTTCAAACTGCTTGTAGTCTTCGGCGACCTCGATGACGCGCTCGCCGATCGGCTCCGTGCCTTCGTCGACCACCAACATGCCACCCGAGGGATGGGTCTTCGGGACGGTATCTGTCTCGACGACGCGGATCCACTTGACCGGCTTGATGGACGCAAAATAGTCGACTGCGGCCTTCTCCTCTTCCGGCGTCAGATCTTTCGCGTAGTTGACCATCAGGGCGACTGAGCCCATGCGCGGTTCCGAGCTGTGGCGCAGACCGTTTTTGAAGTCGTTCAACTGTTCGAGCATGTATGCGGCGGGTAGCCCTGCAACGCTCTCGTTCTCGGGACGACCGTACCCTGTAGGCAGATGGCAGTGTCCGCAGGCGCCTATCTCGGGCTTGCGGCCTTCCGCGACGATGGCGGGCATCTTCGGATGCGCATCGGGAAACCAGTCGGGAACAACGAAGAGATCGCTGATCTGGGCCTGGGGCATCGCGGGGGCGTTGCTGTTGGCTACCTTGATCGGAGTGTTATCGACGACACGCGGAGTGCGAGGGATTGCGGGGGCACCCTCAGCAGGTCGAACCCGCGGAGGATTGACCGGGTACGCCCAGATAGGCAAGGTTCGCGTCGTAGCGGCTGCTTGTGCGGGAGCCGGATTTGGGTTCGGGGTCTGCGCGGGTCGCGCCGCGCCAATCAGAGAAAGGGAAGAGGCCACCACAAGACTGGCGGCACAGAGGCCGGGATTGAATCTCATTGCTATCGCTGCTCCAGCGCGGCAAGCTGTCTCCACGCGCCAACCATTCTTGCATGTCTGCAGGACTCTGTGCAGAGTGTGTAGGAACAAGGCTTGCATCAGAAGTGCTTCAAGGGACGAGCTGGGTGGCAAAGGCGTCGAGCGAGAGGTTGCGGAGCAGGTTGCGCCGCATGCCGCTGTACACCTGGTCGAGGCCCCGGCTGGCATTTTCAATCCAGTGGAAGGAAAGCGACGCGGAGAGCTGGTCGAGCTCGGCGCGGAGGTCGGTGTTGCGGAGCAGTTCTGGAGTGCCGGAGTTCAGCAACAGAAGGTCTTCAAGCAGCAGCGAGAGCGCGCGGAGCATGGCGGCGGTCTTCTGCTGTCCCTCAGCTCCGGCACGGTAGGTCTCCGTCATCTTGAAGAGCGCGGTATGGTCGGCCTCGGAGCTGGCGTTGCGGATCAGCAGGAGGGCATCGGCGCGGGCAGCGACGTAGGTGGCGAGGTCGAAGCCGAGAGCCTTTCCTGCTGCGCCCTGGGCGAGGCGCGCGATCAGGGTGCGCTGTTTGGCGGGGACGTCGGTGCGGTGATCGGCAAGCAGCATCTCGATCTCTTCGACCGGTAACGCCCCCAGACGTACGATCGCGCAGCGAGAGCGAATGGTCGGCAGAAGCTCGCCCGGATTTTCAGCCAGAATAATCAGGTGTGCGTAGTCAGGCGGCTCCTCGAGAACCTTGAGCAGGGAATTGGCAGCCTCTTTCATGAAACTCGCGGCAGTCAGAATGAAGACCTTGCGCGGAGCCTCCGACGGCAGATAGTGCGAGCGTTGGATGAGTGTGCGCACCTGTCCGAGCTTGATGAGGAGTTGCGGCGGATCGGGCGGAATGATCAGCACATCGGGGTGCGGCTGGACGAGGACACGCGTCTCTTTTTTATCGGTCTCGCGGAGATCTTCGCGAGCGGCGACTGCGGCTTCCACCTGCTCTTCCAGGTTGGCGGCGGAGGCGATGCGTGTGCAGTTCCGGCAGACGCCGCAGAAGCTGGCGAGCGAAAGGCCGTTGGACCAGAGATCGCGGGGCTGGCGCTCGCATTGGACGGCCATGGTGAGCATGAGCGCAAGGGTGTATTTGCCAGCTCCCGCAGGTCCGGCGAGGATGAGCGAGTGGGGAAGACGTCCCGCTGCGATCGCGGTGCGAAGCTGCTCGACGGCGCTTGAGTTCCCGAGGAAATCATTGAAAGTGGCGGGGATCGTCATGAGATATCGCGGGAGTTCTTACGGCCCTTTCCGGTTCGCTGCAACGTGATGCGGGATGCGATACTGTGCGTGGTCGCGGGAGAACCCCATTGCCTCAATCTTAGTCTGTTTTCTGTGTGGCCGTTCGTAACGCAAAGAGTGAATAATCCACGCATCGGCAGGGGCTGAAATTCATGAAGACAGCGATGTCCTATACACTCCTTATCGGCGCATAAATCGCGTCCTGGAGTGTTATGAATCGTCGTAAATTCGGTCAGTTGATTGCCGCAACGGCATTGGAAGGGGCTCTGTTTCGCGCAGGAGCCCAGGGAGTAACAGCAACGGCAACAGCGGCGCCCTCGGCACCAAGATTTTCCTGCGAGATCGGAACGCTGAAAGAACCTTCCTACGACCGTTGTATTGAGATCGTTCACGAGGCGGGCTATCAGGGGGTGGAGCTGACTGGATTCTTCCAGAAGTGGACACCGGCAGAGCAGCGCCGCCTGATGGCGAAGATGAGTTCTCTGGGCGTGATGATCGATATGTTGAGCGGGCTGCAGGCCAGCTTTGCGATCCCGAACACGACGGAAGAGTTTGTGACGCGAACGACGGCACACTGCCATCTCGCCAAGGATCTGGGGTGTCCGCAGATCAACATCAAGTCCGGCAAACGGCTTGAGGATGTAGACCCGAAGGTGCAGATCGCGACGGCCATCGATAACCTGAAGCGAGCCTCCGATGTGGCTGACGCGAGCGGGATCAATATCGTGATCGAGCCGATCGACCTGATCGAAAATCCTACGATCTTCCTGACGTCGGTGACGGAAGGATTTGAGATCGTGCGCGCGGTCAACCGCCCCAATGTGAAGGTGCTCTACGACTTCTACCATGAGCAGCGCGGCGGCGGAAACCTGATCGAGAAGCTTGAAAAAAATATCGATTGGGTCGGCCTCGTTCACATCGCTGATGTTCCGGGACGACATGAACCGGGTACGGGCGAGATCAATTACATGAACATCTATCGCAGCCTGGGCAAGCTGCACTACAACCGCTTCATCGGGATGGAATACGGTCCGACGACCGACGCTGTCACCTCGTTGCGCAGGTCGCGGATGGAAGCACAAAAGGGAATGGCCTCAGCCAGTTAGCCCGCGATGTCGCAGCCGGACGACACGAGGAGAATGGCCTGCTGTACACTTCGTGTCAAACCTCAAGAAGGGTAAGGAGCGTTATGAATCGTCGAAAGTTCGGACAGTTATTTGCAGCGACAGCGTTAGAAGCGGCGGTGCTTCGCTCAAGGGCACAGACGGCACCTCCATCGGCATCAGCGACAGCACCCAGATTCTCCGTGATGCTGTGGGTGCTCGGGCGGGCGACGCCTTTCGACAAGGGGCTCGAGATGGTTGCCGAGGCTGGCTATCAGGGTGTGGAACTGACCGGGCAGTTTGCAAAGTGGACGCCCGAAGAGCAGCGTGGCATTATGGCGCGCATGAGTTCGCTCAAGCTGGAGTTCGACTCGATGAGCGGCGTGCGGGCAGGTTTTGCTGTACCTGAGGGCGGAGAAGCGTTTCTGACGGAGACGACGGCGCACATCAAGAAGGCGAAAGAGATTGGATGTCCCCAGGTCATTCTGCTCTCTGGCAAACGCAGTGACGGCGTGGACCCGCAGGTGCAGAAACAGGCGTCCATCGACAATCTTAAGCGGGCTTCTGACGTAGCCGCCGAGCACGGCGTCGATATTGTGATTGAGCCAATCGATCCGCTCGAAAACCCGCCTATCTTCCTGCAATCGGTAAGCGTTGGGTTCGAGATCGTTCGCGCGGTCAATCGCCCAAACGTCAAGGTTCTCTACGACTACTACCATGAGCAACGGTCCTTCGGAAACCTGATCGAGAAGTTCGAGAAGAACGCTGAATGGGTTGGGCTGGTTCACATCGCGGATGTTCCGGGACGGCACGACCCGGGTACAGGTGAGGTCGATTACGGAAACATCTATCGCGCCATGGCGAAGCTCAAATACAACCGCTTCATCGCGATGGAGTATTACCCTGTCGGCGATGTCGTGACCTCGTTGAAAAAGGCGCGCGCTGACGCACAGCAGGCAATGGCCTCCGTCAGCTAACGAACAATCTTCATTGTCCGGCTCCAGCGGGTCTGGTCGAAGATGTGAATGATGACATGGAAGCCAAAGGCGATGCGGTCGCCGATGGTTTGCTTGTCTTCCTGATCCGCCGGAGTCTGGAACGACCAATAGATGAAGAGGGGCCGTCCGAGGATGTTTTCGCGGGGAACGAATCCCCAGAAACGGCCATCGAGCGACTCGGTGCGGTTGTCGCCCATGGCGAAGACCTTGCCCGGAGGCACGACGAGATCGTCGCCCTGGATGTGGCTTGGAAGTTCGACCGCCCAGCTTGCAGTAGCGCCGTAGTTGGTGCCGTCAAGGACGCTGGGGAAGTCGTCCCGGTAAGCGTTGTAGGCGTGTGACGGATTGCCGTCGTTCGAGGGCTTGCCAGCCTGAGGCTCATTCTGGGCGACGCCATTCAAATAGACGATGCCGCTACGCAGGTGAATGTGATCGCCCGGAATTCCGATGGCGCGCTTTACCAGGATGAGATCCGGAGTTTCGGGATTCGGTTTGTAGAAGACAATCACGTCGCCGCGGCGAATCTCGCGATAGGGCATGAAGAACGCCCACTTGGCGGGAGGAGAAAACGTGATGCGGTCAACCAGCGGATGGTCGCCGATGAGCAGCGTTTTCTCCATGGAGCCTGAAGGAATATCGAAGTTCTGAAAGATGAATGCCGTGATGAAGAGAAAGACAGCCAGCATATTGCAGATTGAGGCCAGGCCTTCAAGCGGCGTCTCGACATCTTCCTGCGCGTGCTTCTTTACGGGTTGACTCTCCGGATTGTCGGGTGCGATCTCCACGGCGTTGGTCGACATTGGTTCTCCGGAGACAGTGTACCGTCTACGGCGCCCAATCGAGAACCGCAGCGCCCCTCTTCGCCCGATGGCCTGGTCGAAGAGGGACGTTCGACTACTGGCTGCCCAGGTGGCTGGTGTGCAGGATGGCGATCTTTGTGGCCCCATCGTCCGACGTGATGGTGACGACGAATTTGTCGTCTGCATCGCCGCCGCTCGTGAGGATGGTGCCACCGCCTGCCTCCATGACGTTTGCCTGTTCGCCCAGCTTGCTTTTGTAGAATGTGGCAACCTGATCGACGGAGTCAGAGGTGGTGTAGATGGCAGAGGTCAGGGAGCCGGCAGAGGTCTTCATTTTCATGCCGCCGCTCTCACGTTTGGCTCCCGGATACTCGGCAATACCGATATCGGAGGCAGTGACGGCAGCACTGTTTCCAGAGCGGATGGTGCCACCGTTCGGTGTGGAGAAGCTGACGTCCGCACTTGCGGCACGGTGGACAACCTTCGAAAGTCTATAAGCACCGTAGCCGAGGACAGCCGCGACGATCACGCCAAACAGCACGAAGATGCCGACTACCACCAGCACAATTTTGAGGACGGTATTGCCGGACTTCGGCGCGCCAGGAGGCGGGTATCCTGCAGGCGGATAGCCGGTTTGGGGGAAGCCGGGCTGGGCGTAGACCTGTGAGGGCGCAGGCGGATATCCGGAGGCCTGCTGGGGGGCGGGAGGAACGATGACCTGCTCGAATCCGGGCTGGGGGCTTTGCTGCGATCCGGTCTGAGATCCGGGAATAGGTGGGATGGGTGGCGTCGACAAGAGTTCTCCTAGAGGCTTCTGGCAGCAATTGAGCGTAATCAAGGTAGAACCGAATGCAGCAAATGACAAGGTGGAAATTCTTTCGTGGCGCCTGGGTGTCGAGGGAATATCCTTCAGTCTTGTCGAGCTTCGAGGCGCATCATCACAGGATTTTTTGGACGGAGAGTGATCTTCGGCTGCAGGACAATCGGGAAGGCTGGAACAAAACGCGGTCGCCAGCGCTGGGCGATGGTGGCGAGGGCGAGCGTACCCTCCATCCAGGCGAAACTCTCGCCGATGCACTGGCGGCTGCCTCCGCCAAAAGGAAAGTAGGTATATTTGGCGCGGGCTGCTTTGGCCTCCGGTGTAAAGCGGTCGGGATCGAACCGCAGAGGGTCGGGAAAGTATTCTGGCGTTCGGCCCATGATGTACTGGCTGAAAAAGACGTGCGAGCCGGGCGGCAGCGTGTAAGGCCCGAGGGTGACAGGTTTGGTGGACATGCGGCCCATGGCCCATGCCGGAGGATAAAGACGCATGGACTCGGCAAAGACCTGCTCGGTGTAGCGCAGATTGGGGTAATCGGCCAGCGTCGCGAGTCTTCCGTCAAGCACGGAATCCAGTTCGGCATGGAGCCGCGCCTCGATATCCGGATGCTGAGAGAGCAGATACCAGGTCCAGGTAAGCGCGTTTGCGACGGTCTCATATCCCGCCAGAAAGATGGTGAGTACCTCATCGCGGATCTGATCGTCGGACATGCCAGTGTGACGGCCCTGTTCGTCGGCCCGCTCGTCGGTGGAGGTGAGGAGCATGGAGAGCAGATCGCCTTTGTCGGGCGCACCTGCATTGATTTCTGCGCGACGTTCATGGACGAGACGGTTGACGACTGCGTCGAGATGGGCCTTGGAGCGCTTGAACTTGAGGATGCCGGGAATGGGGAGGCGCATGAACCACTCGAGTCTGGGGAAGGCGACGAGGAAGTTGTAGAGGCCCATGACGGTGTTGACCTCGTCATTGATGGCGCGAATATCCGCGGTGACCTCTGTGTCGAAGAGGGTGCGGGCTACGATCTCGAGCGAAAGCTCCATGCTCGCGGCGGCGATGTCGATCTGCTGACCGGAGTGCCATCGGTCGCGCTGCGCGGCAGCGATCGCGACAATCTGCCCGGCGTAGGCGGCAATGCGCTGGCGATGAAAAGCAGGCGCGGCGATGCGGCGCTGGCGGATGTGGATGGGGTCGTCGGAGGTGATGAGGCCTTCGCCGAGCAGGACCTTCATGCGGCGCACGGTACGCTCCTTGACGAAGGAAGATGCCTGGGTGACGAGCACTTCGCGGATGTAATCGGGGTCGTTGAGGAAGACGATGGGCGTGCCCATGAAGCGATAGTGGGCGATGTTGCCGTAGACCTTGTGGAGATGTTCGAAGAGGCGAATGGGATCGCCCAGCTTGACCCACTTCTTGAAGGCGTAGAAGGGAAGCGAATGCGGCAAGCCGGGCGGCAGGCGGTACTTCGTGTCCCTGGATGGAGTGGTGTCCGGTTCGAGTTCGAAGATCGGAGGCGTTGTCATGGATAGATCACTATTGGATGACTTTTGCCACCGAAGAGAGCTGAAGCACCGTGCTGCGTTTTGGCCGTACTCCCAGCCGACTCAAAGTTTTGAAGTGACAGCCTCCAGTTGATCCGTGGATAGCCTCGATCCCGTCGTCATAGGATTCTCGATGGCACGATGCCGGCGTGCAGGCGGCGTTCGTCATGACGAGGTGCTCATTCGAAACTACCTGCGGGGCTGACGGGCAGCCGGCCTTCGATCGCCTGACAAATGTCCAGTTCAATGGCATCAATCATTGCGTCGCTCGTGATGGTGAGGACGCGCTGCGGCTCGCGATTCGCGATAGCAACGTAGGCAGCGTGGATGCGCCCGTAGAACTCGTCGGATTCGCGCTCGAAGCGGTTCTCGTCCGTACCGAGGGCCTGCGTGCTGCGTTGATTACGGCGACGCGCGCGGGCAAGCGAGGCCTCAAGCGGCGGCAAGAGAAGCAGCGTCAGGTCGGGCTGAAGACTGCCGCAGACGGCGGCGTGGAGTGCGAGCACACGCGCCGAGCCAAGTTGACGGCCTCCACCCTGATAGGCCTCTGAGGAATC
>JBDTDX010000442.1:0-10039 GCA_039922815.1 Granulicella sp. | reverse complement strand
GGGAAGATATCTGATAGAAATAAGACCTTTTCGTCCGGCAGATCACTTTCAATCTTCAAGGGACCAATATCCGCATAAGGAACCCGAGCGTACTGGGCCTGACCTCCGGCGTAGCCACCCATCATGTGCGAATAGCCAAACAGGCCGGAAGCGGAATCCATAGGCCGCTTCCATCAAATGCGCATTGGGATTGCTGTTGTCACAGGCCGCCCGGAGCTTCTTCTTGCAGAAAGACAGTTGCCACATGCGATCGTAAATGGAATGATCACACGGTCTCCGCGCCGGAGATTTGTGACGCCCTTCCCCGTCTCTTCGACGAGCCCATGAATTCGTGGCCAATAATATCGCCCGCTTCCATCGTAGGAATGAACCCGTCACAGAGATGGAGATCGGACCCGCAAATTGCTGTCCGTGTAATTTTAATAATTGCATCGCGAGGATTCAGGAGCTGGGGATCAGGAACCTCTAACGTCTCCCGCATGGCTCGTTCCCATCCAACAAACAGCTTTCATAACGATTCCTCCTTAAATGTCATCGACGTATATTTAGTGGCCGCTCTCGTCGCCGCGAGGTACAGGCACGTTCTCTCCATAGAGTGAAGCCTTTGCCTTGCCAACGATGCCTCGATCCCCGCGCGGTGCGGGCTTGAGCGAGGGATTTCCCCGGTCTCCGCAAAAGCTTAAAGTGACGAAGATTCTCGATCACAGCCTGCTTCGGATTTCGACTAACAAATGTTTCCCAGGAGCTGGCGAGCTTTTTCATCCGAAACTCTTGCAGCACCGTTACGATGGTGCCGCGGTCGCCAGGCGCCACGCGAATGCTGAGGCCAGACCTTCATAGCGTAGTGGCAGAGAACGATCCCCTGATTGCCCACCCGATCTCGGAGAGAGAATTCCAAGACGTGAACAGGTGCTGGACCTTCCGTGCCGTTCTGTCATGGTTTCCGTCAATGAAATGGATTGTGCGGCACGCAAGCTGATCGCGATAGAAGGCGACGGCCTTCGGTCCTCCCATGCAGAAATCTCCAAGGAAATAACGCACGTCGTCCGCTTTCACAGACGCATTCATGCGCTCTACGATAGCCGCATTCATCTCCTACGTATCTGCAAATGGGCGGTTGCAGTAGCGAATGATATTGAAATGCCCAAGGTTAAAATCGGAAGTGAACCAGATATTTGCCATCACAAAGATTATGCAGAAATAGCGGGGTAGATTGCTCGGACACATGACTCCACCTGAGAAACTATCCTGACCTCCGAGGCGGCTTCAAAGAGCCTGTCACTCTCACAAAGCCGTGATTCAAGCCCGTCGGGTGGGCAGAACATTGACACTCTCTTTCCAAAGAGAGCGACCTTCAGGGTGGGGAGACGGACGCTCCAAAGAGCGACGCGACCGCTTAGGCGGTCGCGTCGGCCCAGTGTTTAGCTGGCCTGCGACAATTCCTCGGGATCATACTGATCTTTTGGTTCGGGTGCCTTGATCTCCAGTGCTGAGAGGATCACTGCGGAGGTTTTCTGGATGACTTCCAAGCTTTCTGCCAATAGGGCTGCGTTACCGTGATTAGAGGTGAATGCAATTGGCTGTGGTCGAGTGTCGTCGCCCTTATTGCGGCCATGAGACTGCCTACCTGAAGCATGCTGACACTTCGCATCCGCTACCTAGAAGAGATTTCGCAAGTTTCCCGCTGCAACGTTTCCGCGCGGCTATTATGTTTCGGTCTTAAATTGCGCATCCTTGTACATACAAGGAGAACCAACTCATGGCACTCAAGGACCTTCTAATCGATGAACTTCGTGATATGTGTATAGCGCAGAGAATTAACCGGTCAAAGCCCTTCCGAAACTGGCAAAGGGGAGCCAAGAATCCGAAGCTAAAGCAGCTTTTCGCAGCGCGCCTTGAGGAGACAAAGGGGAGGGGCGCTGTAGCCTTGAATTCTCTTGAGTTATCTCTACACCCGCGAGTGTGTAAGATTGGTGCGAGTCGTTCGTTATGTCGAGCCGGAGTGTGTGCCGCGACGGCCGCAGCAGCAGGCGTTCGGCATCAGCCGACAGTTGTCTCTTGTCACGAGAGCGATCCGCCTGCAGATTAGAGCAAATAGCCAACACGATGAAACGCCCACGCAAGCCCGTGAACGCCGGCAAGATGGACATCCGATCCGTTGCCTCTGCTGCGCGGGTCTCCAGCGCCACTGTCTCGCGAACGATCAATCATGTCGCCACCGTAAATCCTGTCCTCGCCGCGCGGGTGTGGAAGGCAGTCAAGGAGCTGAACTACCTTCCCAACACTCAGGCCAGGGCTTTGGTGTCGGGTAAGAGCCGGCTGCTGGGCCTTATCGTCTCCGAGATTACCAACCCTTTCTTCCCGGAGTTGGTGAGGGAGTTTGAAGACGCGGCTGTCGAGTGTGGGTATGAGATTCTTATCGGCTCAACCGGGTACGATCCGCAGAAGACAGAAATCTGTGTGCGCCGCATGCTGGAACGCAAGGTTGACGGCGTGGCCGTCATGACCTTCGGGATCGAGGAGCTTCTGCTCAACCGTTTTGCCGTGAGTAATATCCCCACTGTCTTCATTGATATTGGTCCGAAACATCCTCGAAGCACAACGCTGCTCGTAGACTACCGACGCGGGATTTATGAGGGTGTTCAGCATCTGGCCGTTCTTGGCCACCGTAAGATAGCGTTCATAAGCGGCCCGCTGAAGCTGCACTCCTCCCAGGCTCGCAAAGAGGCATTTATCGATTCCCTGCGATCGATCGGTATCTCCGCCAATAAACAGTGGCTGATCGAAGGGGACCACACGCTTGAAGGAGGTCGCGATGCCACTAAGAAGCTACTTAAACTACAGGACCTGCCGACTTCCATCATGTGTTCCAACGACATGACCGCCATTGGAGTTCAACATGCGCTTTTTGAGGCAAATCTAAAGGTTCCTGAGGATTTCTCCCTGGTTGGCTTCGACGATATTCACCTTGCCAATTACACGATTCCTCCGCTAACTACCGTCCGCATGAGCTGCCGTGATTTGGCTCGAGCCGCCGTGAACGACTTGCTCTCTCATCTCGAAGCTGGACGGGAAAAGCAACAACCGAAGCAGACCATTCCAACCAGGCTGATCGTGCGGCAGACGACGGGGCTGCCTAAGAATTCGCTGCGCGGTTTGCGGTCCACGAAGAGGCAATAGCCCTATGTTCGGCGACACACCTCACAAGTCTTAGCCTTCTACCTTCCGACAAAAAATCTCGGCAAACGTTTTCTGGTGCGCTAGTATTGTCATGCAGTTTGTAGCCGCTGATGACTCATCGCAAAGAAGGCGGCGATGTATCTCACACACTATCTGCGCGAACTCACTAATCCATCTATCCGGAGCCCAGGATGAAACGAATTCTAACCGTGACGGCTTGCGCGATTTTCGCAGTCTGCGGCAGTCTTACCGCACAGAATGCAGCGCCCTCGGCCCGCCATATTAGTGGCCGCGAGCGCGTCGAAGCCAGACCCCTCACTCTTTGGTATCGTTCGCCGGCGAAGGTCTGGACGGACGCCTTGGCCATCGGCAATGGGCGGCTCGGGGCGATGCTCTTCGGTGCCCCTGAGAAGGATACCTTTCAGTTGAATGACATTACAGTGTGGTCCGGCGGCCCGATGCCGAATGCAGACCGCCCGGATGCCTACAAGGCCCTTCCAGCGATTCGCGAGGCTCTGGCCAAGGGTGACTACGCCACGGCGACCAAGCTGGTTCGTGCGAACATGACCACCACGGGAACCGGTGACAGCGAGTACTGGCCCTCGTATGAGACGCTCGGCGATTTAAAGTTCGACTACAAACTTGGTACTGGCGACGTGACCGATTATTTGCGTTCACTCGATCTACAGACTGCGGTGGCGAATGTCGAATTCGTCGCCGACGGAGTCACCTTCCACCGCGAGACATTCTCGAGCGCCCCCGACCATGCCGTCGTGAGCCATCTCAGTGCCAGCCAGCCGGGCAAGATCAGCTTCACCCTGCATCTCTCCCGTATCGCAAGCGCCACCACGACTGCGCTCGGTCAGGACACGCTGGTGATGAAGGGCGACAGCACCTTCCCCTCGCAGCCTGCACTGCCCGCTCGCCCGGCTCCCACTCAGGGTTCCGGAACGGGACGCCGCGGCTTTCCCGGAAGGCCCGCACACGACGCGCGCCCTGGCAACGTGAGCTACGAGGTACAGGTGCGCGTCCGTATCAGCGGGGGGACCAAGCGAACCGAAGGAGACGAGCTTATCGTTGAAGGTGCCGACGAGGCGACTGTGTTCCTTGTTGCAGGCACGTCGTACGTCCTCGACTGGGACAAGGGCTATAAAGGACTTGATCCGCACGCAGTCGCCTCCGAGCAGATGCGCGCAATTTCAGCTAAGCAGTATGCTGCGATCAAGACAGCGCATATCGCGGACTATCGCAGACTCTTCGATCGTGTGCACTTTTTTCTACCTGCCACACCGGCTGCCAACCAGGAAACAGATCTCCGGTTGAAGACATACGACGATGGCGCGGCAGATCCTTCCCTTGCGATTCTCTATTACCAGATGGGGCGCTATCTATTGATCTCGTCGAGCCGCGCCGACAATCCTCTGCCCTCAAACTCGCAGGGCATCTGGGGAGACGGGCTCGATCTGCCTTGGAAGGCCGATTACAAGTCGAATATCAACTACCAGATGAACTACTGGCCCTCCGAGACGGCCAACCTCAGTGAACTGCATATTCCGGCGATTCGCCTCGATGCCAGTCTAGTGAAACCCGGCGAGAAGACCGCAAAGACCTACTACAACGCGCCAGGGTGGGTCGTCGCCTATACGACCAACGCGTGGGGATGGACCTCACCAGGTGCGGGCATGCCCTGGGGCGCGTTCTTTGGCGGCGGCGGCTGGATGGCACAGGATATCTGGGAGCACTATGCCTTCGCCCGGGACCGCAGCTTCCTGAAGACGTATTACCCCGTGCTGAAAGGGTCGGCGGAATTCTATCTCAGCATCCTCGTGCCGGATGCGAACGGCAAGTTGATCACCTCTCCCTCGCTCTCGCCCGAAAACTCGTATCGCACCGACAAGGGAGTTGCCGGATCGGTAGTCGATGGCTCTGCCGTCGAACGCGAGATCATCTGGGACCTGTTCACCAACACCATCGCTGCCAGCGAAGTGCTGGGCATCGATCCCGAGTTCCGCGCCAGGCTGGAGAAGGCAAAGGCTGAGATCCGTCCGCTTGAGATCGGCAAAGCAGGGCAGTTGGAAGAATGGGGTCATGACTGGGATCTGAATTCCGCCGAGATGAATCACCGCCACGTCTCCCACTTGTTTGCCGCTTACCCTGGTTGGCAGATCTCGCCGGAGACCACCCCTACTCTTGCATCCGCAGTTAGAAAGTCGCTGGAGTTGCGCGGTGATGAGGCCACTGGCTGGAGCAACGCCTGGAAGATCAACCTGTACGCGCGTCTTCACGACGGCAATCACGCATTGAAGATTCTGAATGAGCAGTTGCGTCTCGCCTCAACCGGCGGTCCAACCGACTATCACGGCGAAGGTGGGGGCACCTACGGCAACCTGTTCGACGCGCACCCGCCCTTTCAGATCGACGGAAACTTCGGAAGCACGTCGGGAATCGACGAGATGCTGTTGCAAAGCAGTCAGCGCTATGCCGAACGCCCGGGCGGCATCGAAGACAACTACTACATCGATCTTCTTCCCGCCCTTCCGTCGCTCTGGCCAGACGGCTACATGCATGGCCTGCGCGCGCGCGGCGGCTTCGAGGTCGACCAGGATTGGAGAGATGGAAAACTGCTCAAAGCGAAGATTCGTAGCGTCGAGGGAACGTCAACACGATTGCGCTACAACGGCCAGACCTTACCTCTCAAACTGCGACCCGGCCAGGAGATCGACATCACGGCTCCAGACGGCAAGCTGCATGTCTCGGCTCCGCATCCGGCCACTCGCTCCTGAAAGGCCGGCGTGTTTTTCCTGACGGATAACACGCGGTGCTCCCGCAAAGAAGCCGGGAGCACCTTTCCCTTTTAACGCCTGCGGCCCGGAGTTGAGGCCCGCACAACCACCACACCGTGCGGCGGCACAGTAGCGGTGTAGGTGTCACCTGTTACATCGATGGTCTGATGCTTCCACAGATCCGTAGCTTCTAAGAAATGCTGCCCAAGCCCAGCGTCCAGGTGAAGACTGTCCCAGCGGAAGCTCATCTGCGCTGGCGTGTCGCCCCGGTTGAACAACCCCACGGCGACCGCGTTGCCACTGAGAGGACGTACTAACACCTCCGTCTTCCCTTCGGCGGATTGAACGTGTACCGGTTTGGCATCCGCATCCTGATCGATTGCGATGATGTCGGGGTTCATCAGGATCGACTTGGTTTCTTCCGTCATCGAGCGCAGGTCGTTGCCGGCGATCAGTGGGGCGCGCAGCATCGACCATAGGCTCATATGCGTCCTGTACTCGTCAGCAGTCATGCCGCCGTTGCCCACCTCAAGCATGTCCGGATCGTTCCAATGGCCGGGTTGCGCATTCGCTGCGATGTCCAGCTGCGCAAAGCCAATCCGCTCCATGGACTGCCAGTTGTCTGAGATATCGAAGGTGGTGCGCCAGAGATTGCCACCGGTCTTCGCACCCCAGGTCCATACGTCGCCGGAGCCGTATTCGCAGAGGCTGAAGACGATAGGCCGCCCGGTCTTCTGTAGCGCTTCGCCCATCTTCTGATAGACGCCTTGCAGATCAGGGGTTTGATAGATGCCACCTGCGCTGCACCAGTCGTATTTCAGGTAATCGTATCCCCAGTCGGCGAAGGTCTGCGCATCTTCCTGCTCATGGCCATAGCTGCCCTGGTAGCCGCCGCAGACCTGTGGACCAGGAGATGAATAAATACCTATCTTGAGGCCCTTGGAATGTACATAAGCTGCCAGCGCCTTCATATCGGGAAAACGCGCGTTCCCCGTAATCTTGCCTTCCTTGTCGCGGGAGCTGGACCAGCCTTCGTCGACGATGACATATGTGTAACCCACCTTGTTCATCCCGGAGGCAACCATGGCATCAGCCGTGGCACGGACAGTGGCGTCGTCGATGTGGTCGTGGTACTTGTTCCAGCTATTCCAGCCCATTGGCGGCGTACGGACGAGACCATTGTCCGGAATGTCGCGCAAGTCCGGCAAAGGCAAACGAGCCGGGGACATTTCTTCGTGGCTGACGCGCTCCATCGTCCCCTTCTCAACGTTTCCCCAGGTTCCTTGGCTGGTACGGGTAGCCGGAAACTTGTTGCCTGACACGGTAGCTTCAAAAACCGTGGAGCCATTTCCGGTTCCGCCATTCTCGATGCGGAAGTGGTTGCCGTGAATGGTGCCGGTAGAGGGCCGTCGCCCGCCACTGCTTACCGTCTCCCCAGTCTGCTTTAGCTCCATAAAAATGGTGCCACCATTCGGAACGCTAAACTTCCAGTATCCGGTCATATCCGTCTGCGCAAACGCCGCTCCCTCCAGCGCGAGCAGGAGTGCAAGTAACGACAGGGCTCTTCGTATCATTTCGATCCTCATTATTATTCTGGCGAAATTTATGGTCATACGGCACCACATACTCCCCTCGGGCAAGTTCAAGTAAACGTTATCTTGTTTCGAGTAAGCGTCGACCAATATACCCTTAGACACCATGCACGGTACAGGAGGGCTCGAAATCCGACTTCGGTCAAAGCTCAAACGGTCGGCGGTGCCACCGATCTCTTCAAGATGTGGTGCCGCTTCGCTGCCGGTTTCATGCAGCGCTGCCTCCTGTCGAGTCACCTCATGAGTGCACGCCGCGTTTCCGGGCCATCAACGCGTGGCGGGGCTCTGTTTACGATGGTATCGATCGCTAGCTCGCTGGCGGGAACTAGCCGTTCGATTCGTAACTGATATCATCATCGAATTTCTGGAGCAGACACGTGATCAACAGACGAAAGCTTATTGAAAGAGCGGCAGTTCTCGCAGGAAATGCGTGGCTTGTGTGCGACGGTTTAGCGCAATCTGGCGCGACTTCCAATGCCCTTCCCGCAGACCTGCCGGCATGGGATGTCAGTCATTTTGGAGCCAAAGGGGATGGACGAACATTCGATACTGCGGCAGTTCAGGCGCCATTGACGGGTGCCACAAAGCCGGAGGTGACTCCGTACTGTTCCAGCCGGGGCTTACATTTCTCATCGGGACGATTTACCTCAAAGATCACGTCCGGCTTCAACTGAAACCCAATTCCACAATCCTGGGTAGCGATGACCTCGCGGACTATGGAAACGATGTTGGACTGAACCCTTTTTATCCGGAGACGATCGATCCGTGCCTGATCTATGCGAAGAATGCCATTGATATCGGCATCAGCGGAGAAGGAAAGATCGTAGGGCACGCCAAGAATACGTTCGCGCCGCCGAGTTTCCCAAGCGCGACCGCCGCTGGATTCTTCCCAGCGTCGGGATCGACCAGTGGCGAACCGTCCAACTGTTCACCGATGGCCTTCTCGACTACTTGGCGGGCGATGCTAACGAAGTCTCTATCTTTGCTTGAGCGGGTAGGCATATATCTATGATGCCTCTACATGGACAAGCAATCAACCCTGTGGATTTCAAACTGACCCACTACCGATTACTTCCAGTGTCCAGCGGTTGTTAAATCCGCCGATCAGCACGGTCGGCGTGTTCCGCAAATCCCCTAACGAGACGTCCGCCGCCGAGCGCAGGATGAACCGCTTATGGAGGCTGTTCAGTTGCGTCACCATCTGCATTGTCGCTGCAACATCTCCTACAGTAACAAACGAGTTTTGCACGGCTTGCAGGTCGTTTGAGTTCACCTTTGAATTCGGTGGTAGATCGATAAAGAACTCCGGTCCGTTCGTATGAAGATTGTGCTCGCGACGGTAGCGAGCCAGAAACTCCCCGTCCTCCGCCATCAGAGAGTGATCCACGATATAGCTCAGCAGGTCGCGGCACTGTTTACTGCTGTGAAATGGAGGGCTCTCAAGGATCGCTGCAAGCGCATTTCTAACCCGCTCTGCATCGACCCCCGGCAGCGTCCCAGGGATTTGCGGCGTCAGCGTCTTCCGTTCGGTGTGGGCATTTGTGGGATCGCTTTTCGATCGACGTTACAGGCAGTAACCTACCGCGTCAAATCTCTCGTTTACCAGGAATATTCCCGGATTACAGGGCAATGTTACCGTACTGTGCCTCGACGACTGTCTCACCCATCGCGCCTCATGTGCGACGACGATATGAAACCGTCTAACGCGCAGCAGATAAGCTGCACGCAGATATCGACATCAATCCTGATTTGCTTTGGATAGTCCTATGCTGTCACGCATCTGCAAACTATCAACCTTTCTAGTATTGTCACTCTGCCTTCTGGCAGGCAGCCTTCCGCTGTCGGCGCAGGATCGGACGACGGTTGCCACACTCAGCGGAGTTATCCAGGACTCCACCGGCGCTGTTATCTCGGGCGCGATGGTGACCCTCACCAGCACGCAGAATGGAGTCGAGCGTTCTTCACAACCGACTCCGGGGGCAACTATACCTTCCGCCTTCTGCCTGCGTCGATCTACACCCTGAAGGTCGAATCCAAGACCTTCAAAGCCTTCCGGCAGGAGGGCATCACTCTCGTTCCCGGCCAGGGCGCCTCGCTGCCCGTCTCGCTCACCCCGGGTGCCAGCACGGAGGAAGTGCTCGTCACTGGGGAAGCCCCCTTGATGTACACCGATAACGCCAACCTGTCCGCCGAGATCAGCTCCAAGCAGGTGGTCGAACTCCCACTTAACCTCCGCAATGTCTACGGCTTGGCCACCCTCAACTCCTCCGTCCAGAACGCCACCACCCAGCAGAAAGCCTCGGGGGGCGGCTCGCAAAGCACCGCTGACCAGGACATCTCCTTCCTCAATTTCGGCGGGGGCTTCTTTGGCACCACCGCTTTCCTGCTCGATGGCATCTGAAATACGGCTTCTGACTGGGGCGCTGTCGTCTATGTGCCCTCTGTAGATAGCGTCGAGCAGTTCAAGATTCAGACCAACTCCTT
>JBDTDX010000441.1:0-4655 GCA_039922815.1 Granulicella sp. | reverse complement strand
ATTGTGCAGATCATAGGGTATTGGGTAATCGGTTTGCCGATTGGATGCTGGCTGGCGTTCCGGCTGCACTATGGAGCGGTGGGGCTCTGGCTCGGACTGTGCGCGGGTTTGATCGTAGCCGGGATTTCGCTGACGACGATCTGGTGGCGTACGGTGCGCACTATATCGATGAAGATGGCTAACCTGTAGTACCTCTTCTGTGTACTTAATTTAAAAATTACCTAGGACGTTGTCCAAGTTAGATCGTAGGCAGTTGTCCGCTGATGCGGGTTTTGCTGCGCGTAGTCAGGGTAATGGCGGCTGTCAGGATGAGACCTCCGCCTACCCATGCTCCAGGGCCGAGGCGTTCGCCGAGTACAAGGACTCCGAGTAGGGATCCCATTAGCGGCTCCATGTTGAGCAAAACGCCTGCCTGCGAGGCCGGCACCTGGGTCATGCCCCAGTTCCAGAGCAGGGTAGTGGATGCCGTGCAGAGAACGCCACTAGCAATGAGGGCCAGCCATGCCTTGACCGAAATGTGAGTGGCTGGTGGCGCGCCGTACCGCAACGGAACCCATAGGAGGAGCATCAGCGTGCCGAGTGCGATGCCATAGGAGGTGACGGCGATGTGATCGTACTGCTCCATTAGGTGCTTGTTGATGAGCAGCCAGAAAAGCGCAATGATGAGGGAAGCGACGACGAGCAGATCACCGACAAGTGAAGCTTCGCCCGGATGTCCGTGGCGTCCGCTGAGAGCGATGAGCGCTGCGCCGCAGGTCGATCCGGCGAGGGCGAGCCATCCGATGCGGTCCATGCGCTCATGCGCGAAGATGGCTGCTCCGACGGCGAGGATGACGGGCATGGTGCCCACCATGAGTGAGGCATGGCTGACGGTCGTTAGCGAAAGCCCATGAAACTGGATGAGAAACTGCACGGGCACGCCTAGGAAGGAGGCCAGTAGCAGAAGTCCCCACGCTCTGCGATTGAAGCGTGGCCGATGGGTGAAGAGGAGCGGCAGCAGCACGATGGTGCCGAAGAGGAAACGGTAGAGCACCATGTCGCCAACGGGCATCTCCGCCAGCGCGATCTTTCCAAAAAAGAATCCGCAGCCCCAGAGCGAGCTCGCCAGAGCACACGCGGCGAAGCCCAGGGTACGGTTCTTTTCTGTGAAGGTCATGCTTCCACTGTCGCACAAAGGAATGCGGGCGCGGTCATCGACCACACCCGCATGGGGCTGTTACGAGACAGCTACCAGACGCGGCAGCTGTTAGCCGGCACCATGGGGCTGCCCTTTTTACAGCCGAAGGCCGCCGCGAAGCCGGGCGCGTTGACGATAGCTCCGTTCGCGCGGAAGTGGTCGGGCGAGTGAGGATCGGTCAGCACCTGCGTGCGGACCTGTTCGGGGCGAGTGTTGGCGCACCAGTTTTGCGCGTAGCCGATGTAGAAGCGCTGGGGCGATGTGAAGCCGCCCACCTTGGCGGAAAGGTCGGTGTGATCGGCTTTGGCGCGTTCGAGGTAAGCCATGTAGGCGAGCACGAGGCCGCCATTGTCCGCAGTGTTTTCGCCCAGGGTGAGCCTGCCGTTGATCTTGACGTCGTCGACAGCAGTGAATGCGCCGTACTCATTGGCGATGCAGTCTTCGCGAGTATTAAAGTTTTTCTTATCCTCAGGGGTCCACCAGTTGCTCAGGTTGCCGTGTCCGTCGAACTGGCTGCCCTGATCGTCGAAGCCATGCGTAAGCTCATGCCCAATGACCGCGCCGATATGACCATAGTTAACGGCGTCATCAGCCTTGGGGTCGTAGAAGGCAGGCTGAAGAATTCCGGCAGGGAAGTTGATGTCGTTCATGCTGGGATCGTAGTAGGCATTGACGGTAGGCGGTGTCATGCCCCACTCGGTGTGGTCAACCGGCTTGCCAATCTTGTTGAGTTGGCGATCGTTTTCGAACTCGTTGGCGCGTTCAGAGTTTCCAAGCGCGTCGTCTCGTTTGATCTCGAGCTTCGAGTAATCGCGCCACTTGTCGGGGTAGCCGATCTTGTTGGCGACGAGGTGAAGCTTTTCTTTGGCTTTGACCTTGGTGGCCGCAGACATCCAGTCAAGCTGGTCGATGTCCCGGTCCATTGCATTCTCAATGTCGTGGACCATCTCGAGCATCTTGGTCTTGCTGTCGCCTGCGAAGTATTGCTCGACGTAGACCTTGCCGAGAGCTTCGCCAAGGGCAGCATTGACGGAGTTCGAGCAACGCTTCCAGCGTGGCTGCTGCTGGGGCTGGCCATTCAGGATGCGCCCGAAGAAGTCGAAGTTCTCGTCGTCGAAACGTTTGGGCAGACGGGATGCGAAGGTGCTTAGGAGGTGGTAGCGCATGTACGCCTTGAGCGTCTCCATATCGGTCGCACGGACCTCGCGGACGAGTGTGGGAAAGAAGTCAGGCGTAGCGTTGTTGATTTCGGTGACCCGAGGCGAGTGAACGGCATCCTCGAACTGGTTGAAGTTCACGCCGGGTATGGCCGCCTCGAAGGTGGCAATGGGCTGGAGGTGATAGATCTTCTCGGGGTCGCGCATCTCGGTGACGCTCATGGACGACTTGGCCAGCGCGGTCTCAAACGCCATGATCGCTGTCGCTTCCTTTTTCGCCTGCTCGGGGGAGCTACCCGCCAGGGTGAGCATCTTGGCGACGTGCGCGACATACTGCTCGCGGAGCGCGACGTCTTTAGCGCCAGTGCGGAGGTAATAATCCTTCTCCGGCATGCCCAGGCCGCCCTGGCTGACGCTGGCGATCTGCTTGCTGGCGTCTTTGAAGTCCTGCTGCTCCCCAAAGCCGAAGAAGACATCAACACCCATACGCTGGAGCTTGCCGATCAGTGCGGGGAGAGCAAGCTTGCCACGTGCTCCATCGCTGAGACCGTCAATCTCTTTTAGCAGCGGCTCGATTGGGGCGAGGCCTTTCTGTGCGATCGCATCGGTGTCGACGCAAGCCTCATAATAATCGCCAATCTTCTGCTGATCGGGGGTACGGCTCGTGCCTCCTGCTGCGGCTTTAGTGAGGATGCCGTTGAGCGACTGCGTGTTGACGTTGTAGAGCGCATAGAACTGGTCGACGGCGGTCTGGTCGGCGGGGATGGGATGGTTCGCGCTGAACTTGCCACAGGCATATTGGTAAAAGTCATTGCAGGGGTCGGCCGCAGTGTCCAGGCTTGAAGTATCAAAGGCGGGAATGGGCAGGTACACAGGCGTCTTTGCGGAAGGTGCCTCGGGCGCGGCCTGCTGGGCGCGTGCTGTTGCCGCCGAAGCCAGGAGTGACGAGAGGACCATCGCGGTCGCAAGCGCGGTAGGCGTTATTCTGCGCGGATTGCCCTGGTTCATGGTGCTGCCGTCTCGACTCATCATCGTCAATCTCCTCCAGCCATCATTATCACTAAACTTGCCGTAGCTTCATTATCTTTGTAATCATCGCAGCTTCAGTGCTTTTGTAGGAGGCGGCCAATGTTTGGCGACTTCACCATGTCTGTGAAAGAGTGAGAGGCAGAGAGTCCGCGGCTCGGATGATCTTGTACTTTACGCGTGACCGGCCATGCCAGTTCCCAGATCTTTTTCGGTGCGTTACCGCCTCTGCCTGCTTCCCGCGATGTTCCTTCTGTTCGCGACGGCGTTTTGCCATGCCAAGGGGCCGGAGCCACCGCTGCGAATTCCTTTGGAGCCGCTGGGGTTTCAAGCGCAAAATCCGGGCGCACTCGCCATTGGCTCTATGTCGACGGTGGAGTTTTTAGACGAACAGCATTTGCTCATTACCTTCACTGTTCACCAACTGATGAAGCGTCTGCCGGATGAGCCACCGGACGATCAGGACCGCGTAATCGAGGCGGTGATCGTTCATCTGCCTTCGGGCGACGTGATGGCTCGCACGCAGTGGCGCATTCACGATACCGGGCAGTATCTCTGGAACCTCGGGCATGGGCGCTTGATGTTGCGCATCCGCAATACGCTCTCTACGATCGCGCCGCTTGCAAATCTTGGGAGTGGCGATCCATTTATGGAGCAGCCGCTACTCAGGTCGGATCGGTTGATGATAGTCATTTTGCTCTCGCCTGATCGGGACCTGCTCACCGTGGAGACGATGGCGAAACCGGCAGCCGCAGCAGGGTCTGCTGAACGGGAACCGCAATCTACACGAACACAGCTGAACTTTTATCGCCTGCTGCCGACGGACAAGCCAGCGGATAAAGTGATTCCTCAGTACGCGGGAGTACTTGTCGCTGAAGCGCCGGTGAGCCTCTCGATTACGTCAGCGGGTTATATCGATGTGACGCAGGAGAGCCGCAACCGCTGGCTTTTCGACTTTGATCCCTACGTGGGGAAGCCACTGGAGTTGTCCCCGTTCGATACGAGCTGCCGCCCGCACCCGGTCTTCGTCAGCTCCAGCGAGTTCGTTGCCTTCGGCTGCAGGGGCAGCGACGACCGCCAGACGATTGGCGGCTTCAACATGACTGGCGCGCAGATGTGGCAGCAGGACTTCTCGGATGTGCAGGGCTATGCGGATTTTGCGGTGGCTCCGGCGGCTGGGCGCTTCGCGATGAGCCGCAACCTGGTCTCGGCGGGGAGCGGCATGACGCCAAACTTCGCTCCCGATTCGTTTACATCGCAAGAGATTCGGGTCTACCAGACACATGATGGGAAGC
>JBDTDX010000440.1:0-3292 GCA_039922815.1 Granulicella sp. | reverse complement strand
GGTGGAAGGGCGGTGGCTTCGGCTGCCGCCCTTTTTGTTGCGCGGGTGCTGCGCGGATGGTGCTTCCCAATATGGGAAAGTTTCGTTAGTCTGCGTGTATCGCCTGTGATGAATTTGGCCACGCTTTGCCCGGATAGCTGGGGGCGAGTGGGCCGCCCGTTGTTTCTGTGATCTTGCTGTGATCCTGCCTTCTCTCCTGTGTCCATGCCGCGTTGTGGGTGTTGCGACGGAGAGCGTATGCCGGTCGGGCTTGGCCGGAGGGTTTTAGGCCGGGCAATTCTAAGTCTGAAGATCGCTGGGGTGATTCTGCTGGCCGGGGTGTGGGCTGGCGGCATTGGTGCGTCTGCGCAGTCGGCGGTGGATGGAGCGATTGCGGGGCAGGTGGTGTCGGCGGAGGGTGTGCCGATTGCGGGAGCGGAGATCGTGCTCGACGGGGAGCAGGGGGTGCAGCGATCGGCGGTCTCGGGGCGGCGTGGGGAGTTTCTGGTCATCCGTCTGCCGCCGGGGGAGTACACGCTGGAGGCGCGGGCTTCGGGGTATCGCGGCACGGTGAGCCTGACGGTTGCGGTGGAGCTTGGACTTACGACCGAGGTGCAGGTGGGACGGGCGGCGGCGGTGCCTGTTCGGGGCAAGGCTGGGGCTACGAGTTCGAAATTACAGAGCGCAAAACCGCAGAAGGCTAAGCCGCAACGGGCTGGGATGGGTAGGATTCGGCTGCTCGACCTGGCGGGGCGGCCTGTGGTGGAGGAGACGTCGGCGGTGCAGAGCACTGCGTCTGGCGTGATCGGGACAGAGGATCTGGAGGCGCTACCCGTGGCGGGGCGGGACTGGCTGGCGCTGGCGCTGGATTCGCCCGGAGTTCAGGCAGACCCGGAGGCGGATGGGGAGAGTTTGCTGACGGTGCGAGGGCTGGCGTCGACCGAGAACAGCAGTCAGATTGATGGCGTGAGCCACGACCAGAGCTTTGGGGCGGTGCCGGTGGGCACGGGTGCGAGTACGGGGCAGGACGATGAGGATGATGGCGGGGCGTCGCTGCCTGTGGGGGGTACGAGCGGAGGGGGTGGGCGGGTACGGCGTGCGGGTGCGGCTTATGCGTTTTCGAAGGCGGCGGTAAAGGAGTTTCGACTCAGTGGCAACAGCTACTCGGCTCTGTATGGGCGGGCGGCGGGCGGGGTGATGACGGCGGTCTCGCGGAGTGGTTCGAACGAGCTGCATGGGACGGGGTTTTTGACGGTGCGGGAGAGCGCGTGGGGGGCGAAGAATCCCTTCTCGATTGTGACGAGCTATGCGAATGGCGTGATTACGAGCGGGGTGGTGAAGCCGCAGGATCGGCGGGAGCAGTTTGGGGGTAGTGTGGGCGGGCCGCTGCGGAGGGGGCGGCTGTTTTATTTTGCGGCGTATGACGAGCAGCGGCGCGGGTTTCCGGCGGTGTCGTCTCCGGCGGATCCGCAGTTTTATGCGCTGACGGCAACGCAGACGGGGCTGCTGGGGACGAGGGGGGTTCCGCGAACGAAGACGGTTGCTGCGCTGAACTATCTTTCGAGCCTGACCGGGCCGGTGCCGCGGCGGCATGACCAGACGGTGATGTTCGGCAAGATGGACTGGCGTGTGGGCGAGGGAAGCCGGGTGAGTGTGCAGTACAACCGGGCTCGGTGGGACTCGCCTGCGGGGGCGATGACGGCGGCGGTGGTGGCGCGGGGGCGCGCGAGCCTGGGGAACAACGAAGGGCAGGTGGACGAGGCGATGGGGCGGTGGACGACCTCGATTGGGAAGAGGATGAGTAATGAGGTGCGGCTGCTTTACGGGAGGGACTTTCAGTATCAGACGGCGCAAACTCCGCTGGCGCAGGAGCCGACGGTGGGGCCGGGGGGATTTGCTCCGCAGATTGGGATTGGGCCGGATGGGCTGACGTTTGGGACGCCGGCGTCGCTGGGGCGAAAGGCTTACCCGGATGAGCGGCGGATGGAGGTTGCGGAGAGCTTTGCGTGGGTGAAGGGGCGGCATTTGATCCGCGTGGGTGGGCAGATGAGTATGGTGAGCGATCGGGTAGATGCGCTGAACAACGAAGACGGGTCGTTCACCTATGACAGCGGTGTGACGAACGGCCATGCGGGTGGGCTGGTGGACTGGATTACGGACTATACGTTCAATGTGAATGCGTATCCGAACGGCGGATGTCCGACGATCAATGCGGCGGTGCATGATTTTTGCTTTCGGTCGTTCAGCCAGAGCTTTGGCGAGGAGGCGACGAGCTTCAACACGCAGGAGTGGTCGGGATATGCGCAGGACGACTGGCGGATGCGGCCGGGGCTGACGGTGAATCTTGGCGTGCGGTATGAGTATGAGCTGCTGCCGTTTCCGCAGCGGCCGAATGCGGCGCTGGATGCGGTGTTTGGGAAGGTGGGATCGACGAGTGTGTTTCCTGAGGATCGGAACAACTTTGGGCCGAGGCTTGGCGTTGCGTGGAAGCCGGGCTGGCTACATGGCAGTGTGATTCATGCGGGCTATGGGCTTTACTACGGGCGGCTGCCGGGGCTCACGATTCGCAGCGCGCTGACGGATACGGCGTTGCCGACATCGACGACGCATGTGCGGATTACGCCGATGACGGAGACGCTGTGTCCGCAGGTGGCGAATCAGGGGTTTGGGTATGCGTGTGCGTATCTGGCGGCTCCTCCGGCGGCGGTGGGAACGACAACCTCGGCGATGGTGTTTGATCGGCGATTTCGTTCGCCGGCAGTGCAGCAGGCGAGCGTGAGCATCGAGCGTGGGATCGGCGGCGGCGTGACGGCGAGTGCGAGCTTTGTGATGAATCTCGACAAGCAGTTGCCGAATTCGGTGGATAAGAATATTGCGCCGTCGGTGGCGATGAAGACGTTTCAGTTGATCGGTGGGCCGAAGAGCAAAACGGCGGGGGTGGTGGATGGCGAGAAGATTGCGGTGCCGGTGTATACGTCGCGGGTGAGCAGCAGCTTTGGGCCGGTAACGGATATTGTCTCGAATGGGGGTGCGAGCTATGACGGGCTAACCGTGGGAGCGGAGCGGCGGACGCGGGGCGGGCTGGACCTGCGCGTGAACTGGACGTGGTCGAAGGCGATTGATTATGGGCAGATGGGCAGCGGAATTCCGCGGACGAATGGGCAGTTTGACCCGTTGACGACGGGATATGACAAGGGGCTGTCAAATTTGAATTATCCGCACCGCGTGACTGCTGCGGTCTACTGGGCCCCGGTAGTGCGGAGCGAGAGCGGGTGGGTGCGGGCGGTGGCGAATGGGTGGGAGGCGGCGCCGG
>JBDTDX010000439.1:0-3726 GCA_039922815.1 Granulicella sp. | reverse complement strand
CGCCGTCAGCGTCTCGCCGATCGCGCTTCCCAGAAGCTCGCATCCCTTGTCGATCACATGCGCTGCCCGCGTCTGGATCGACCGCTGATAGAGCCAGCGCGCTGGTATCTCACGCGGTTGCATCGATCCAACAAAGGCCGCCGCCCCCGCAAGCCGTCCCACCACGGCTGAGCGAAACAGCCCCTGCATATCCACGCAAAGATCGTACTGTTCCTCTCGCAATTCTCGCCGCAGCTTCAAAATCTCCCGAAAAGTTGTCAAGGAAACAGGCCGCCGATTCCAATCGCGCGTCGGCACCTCGTGGATCACGTCCATCAAAGGCAGCGTCAGCTTGCCATGCGTGTTTCCTTCCAGCAGCGGCCGCCATCGCGGCTCAATTGCCCACCCGATCCGCCATTCCGGATGCAGCAAACGCATCGCCGCCACCGCAGGCATCGCATGGAGCACATCGCCCATCGCCCCCGTGCGAACGATCAGCACGCGGAAAGGTCGATTCTGTGACGGAGTTGGACTGGAGAGCGGCAAGGCTCCATTTTCTCACGCTGCTGGAGTGACTACCCGCAGCCGCATTCGTAGGTGTGGGCCAATTGGAAGGGTACGGGCTTCAGCCCGTACAGAAAGATCCAGCTAATCAGCGGGGCTTCAGCCCCTGAGGGAGCGGTTCGCTCCACACCGACCCATCACTCATCCGCGCAAGCACTGCCTCTGGGTCCACAAAGTCAACCGTAAGCCGAGCCACCGCCATCGGGCCAACGGTCTCCAGTCGGATTCGCATCTCGTCCGTAATCTTTACCGCATCTTTCTCCGTCGTCACAAATCCATCTGCGTTCGCGCGCCGCGCTGCCTCAATCAGCCGCTCGATATCTCGCCCAGCATAATCGTGATGATCTCCGAAGGCCATCGTCTCCACCGCCGCGATCCCCTCAGCCTGCAACATCGTAAAGAAGCTCTCGGCCCTCGCGATCCCACAGAAAACCAGGGGTCGCACAGGCCCGCCAGCCGGAATCTCCAACCGCCGCCCAATCACCCACGCCGCCTTCGCAGCCCCCGCAAACTTCTCCAGCACAGGGCGCAGCGCCGTCTCTTCCTCCAGGCGCAGTACAACGACATCAGCCTCCCGCAGCCTGGACAATTGCTCTCGCAGATTTCCCGCAGGCAGCAAAAAATCTTCCGCATCTTCCAGCGTCAGCAGAACAACATCAAGCTGCCGCGCCAGCCTCCGATGTTGAAAGCCGTCATCCAGCAGATGAACCACTCGCAGCGAACCCGCTACTTCCTTCTCCGCCAGCAGCCCCGCAGCATACCGCTCCGCACCCACATAGACCGGCAGCCCCGTCCGCCGCGCCAGCAAGAGCGGCTCGTCGCCAAAGCTCGTTGCACTCCCCGCCGGGTCCACCCGCTCCGCCTCACCCGACACACGCCCATATCCCCTGCTCAAAATATCGACCGTGAAGCCCGCTCGCCCCAGCAATCCGGCCAGAGCCTCGACCACTGGAGTCTTGCCCGCGCCCCCCGCCGACAAGCTCCCCACGCTGACGACAGGATGCACCAGCAGCCGGGCAGCCTCCGCAAAAAAACGCCGCTTCAGCCACAACGCCGCCGCATAGAGCGGCACCAGCGGCACCAGCAAAGGCCGTCGCGCGCTCATCGCAATAACCCCATCAACTCTGCAACCACGCGCTCGGTCGCCCCCGCCTCAGAGAGGAAAACCTGCCGCCCCCGCTCCCCCAGCGCCCGCGCTTCTGCCGTATTCGTCAGCAACTCGACCAGCGCCGCCCCCAACTCCTCAGCCGTGACGATCCGCACCGCATCCGCCGCCCGCATTGCCTCCACAATCTCACGAAAGTTCGCATACGAAGGCCCCATCACCACTGGCACGCCAAACTGCGCCGGCTCCAGCGGATTATGACCGCCACGCGGCACCAGGCTCCCACCAACAAACGCCGCATCGGCCAACTCATACACTGCCGCTAGGTCGCCAATCGTATCGAGCACAATCGTCTGCCGCGCAGCAGGGGGAACCTTCTTTCCCTCGATCAACTCGCTGGCCGAGGTCACCCCACCTTCAGACGCCAGCGAATACGCAAAAGAAAATCGATCCGGATGCCGCGGAGCAAGCACCAGCAGCACCCCCGGTAACTCCTCCCACACTTGCGACATCGCCTGCATCACTAACTCTTCCTCATACAAAGGCTTGCCATCCACAGTGCTCCCCGCAACGACAACCTGCCTTCCCTCCGTCGCCTCGCGAATCAACTCCGCAACCCGGCTCTGCTTCGGAGCCCGCACGTCGTACTTCAAATTTCCCGCCACCCGCACCGCATCGGCGCGCGCGCCCATCACCGCAAGCCGCTGCGCATCGGCCTCGCTCTGCGTCAGAAACAGTGTCACTCTCCGCAGCATCGGCCCCCAGATCGCCCGAACCCGCAGCCCACGCCCAAACGACCGATCACTCACCCGCGCATTCACCACAGCAACCGGG
Organism: Granulicella sp.; assembly: GCA_039922815.1. Lineage (GTDB taxonomy): Bacteria > Acidobacteriota > Terriglobia > Terriglobales > Acidobacteriaceae > Edaphobacter. The sequence continues at coordinate 1,244 of JBDTDX010000439.1, read as the reverse complement.
ATGCCGGCCCTCCCGCACTCCGTCAACATACTCGGCCACAGCTCGCTCTCCATCAACACCAGTAGCCGAGGCCGCAACGCTCGCAGATACGCCCTCGCCGCCCAATCAAAATCCAGCGGATAAAAAAACACTCGCTCTACGCCAAATCGCTGCCGCGCCAACTCCTGCCCCGTCGCGGTAGTGGTCGATACGACCACCCGCCAGCCCTCGCCCAACTCCGCTTCCAGCTCTCCCACCAGCCGCGTCGCCGCCAGCACTTCGCCCACAGACACCGCATGGACCCACACCACCTGCCGCCCGCGCACTGCCTCCTGCAACCCCGCCGGAACCCGCCCCAGCCGCCCCGCCAGCCCCGCACGATATCGCCCACTCGTCAGCATCCGCACCAGCCAGTACGGCGACCCCAGTATCAGCACGACCAGCAGCAACGAACTGTACATCAGCATCGTCAAACCCTTGCGATCTCCCTGTCAGACGGGCCAGTCTTTACCGCGGCCCTAAGCGACGATCATAATCAACATGGCCATGACCCCGTATCCAACCCGCCAGTCCCCGCGAACCGTAGCCTTGCTGGCTGCGATCCTTAGCCTATCTCCACTTGCATCCGCAGCCGATCGCAAAGCCCCTCCCGCAAAGCCAGCGACGCAGTACGCGGCCTTCGAAACTCACGCCGACGAGCATGTCACCGTCGCTGCCGAGCCCTGCGACGAGCCCAAAAACTGCAGCTTCTTCCGTCTCGAATACATCCAGCACGGCTTTATCCCCATCCGCGTCATCGTCACCAACGACGGCGATACCGCCCTCTCGCTCGACGATGCGCGCTTCCAGTTCATCTCCGTCAACAACGACAAAATCCCCGCCGCCACCGACGACGAGATCAACCGCCGCCTCTTCTCCACCAAGCAGGCCATGGGCACCAAAATCCCCCTCATCCCTCTCACCATCCACCACCCGCCCGTCGACAAAAAAATCACCCAGGACAACGCCGACTTCGGCTTCAACAGCACCGTCGTCAAGGCGCACAGCACTCTCGCCGGCTACCTCTTCTACGATATCCGCGGCCTCGACGACCCCGCCCTCAAAGGCGCTGAACTCTACGTCAAAGAGATCCAGACCCTCGACGGCAAGCACCAACTCTTCGCCTTCAGCGTCCCTCTCGACAAGTGGCTCAAAGCCAACCCCTCCGCCCCTTCCAACACCTCCCGCAAATAGGCCGTTCCCGCCCATGAAGGGTGCGGGCTTTA
>JBDTDX010000438.1:0-7344 GCA_039922815.1 Granulicella sp. | reverse complement strand
GTTGGCGCGGGGGATGGCGCGGGCGAGCGAGACCATGAGGCCGATGGTGAGCTCGGCGACGGCGACGGCGTTGGCGCCGGGGGTGTTCATGACGACGATGCCGCGATGCGTGGCGGCGGCGATATCGATGTTGTCGACGCCGACGCCGGCGCGGCCGATGACGCGGAGTTTGGGGGCGGCGGCGAGCAGGGCGGCGTCGGCCTGGACGGCAGAGCGGACGACGAGGGCGTCTGCGTCGGCTAGCTCGGCGGCGAGGCCGTTTTTAATCTGGTCGGGGGTGACGATGTTCCAGCCGGGCTCCTGCTGGAAGACGGCGAGGGTGGCGGGGGAGACTTTTTCTGCGAGAACGATCTTCATGATGCCTTTCCTACAACAGGTTAAGTGCGGTGTTAGAGATCCTGCGGTTTGAGGCCGGTGTGTTTCGCAATACGCGCGAGCATTTTGGGGCCGATTTCGTCAGAATCGTGGAAGGCCCAGGTGAAGTCAGGGAAACCGGAACGCTGGAGTTGCTGATGGGAGCTGCCTTTGATGATGTGGTGCTCTGTCCAGCCGATCCGTAGAAGAGCTTTGTATATTTTCTTTGCTTTCGAACTGGGCCATTGACTCATGCGACGGCGAAGTGGACTCGCGTCATGGTGGTGTTGTCCCGCTCGATGCGATCGGCGATTACGCGAAGAGCCATGGCTTCGACCCTGGATTCGGCTTCGGCCCGCGAGATGCCGTAAGCCATGACACCGGGAAGCGCGGCGATCTCGGCAATCCAACGACCATCCTGTTCCTGATCGAACTCAATTTGGTATTCCATGGTGCTCCTCAGTGAACTCGTACTCTTCCAGAATACAGCGGGTCGGTTAGCGGAAGTAGTGGGGGACGAAGGAACTTAGATTATCGGTGATGGGGGTGGAGGACTCGCGGATGCCGAGGCCGCTGCAGTTCTGGTCGATCATCCAGAGACCGAGGATGGGGTAGCGGCTGTCGAATACGGAGTCGGGGGCTAGCGCCTGGACGATCTGGCGACCGGTGTAGGGGCCGGTGGTGCTGTCGACGGTCGCGTTATCGCGGACGAGGGTGATGTTCGCGCCTTCGCGGGAGAAGAGGGGCTTACGGACGTAGTCACGAAGGTTGTGGGTGGCGGGAGGAAGGATCGTTGGGGAGCCGCTTGATGCGCTGCCGTTTACGTTGACGGGCTGCCAGTCGCTGCCGCTGACGGGTGCGGCGGGAGTTGTATCGAAGAAGGCGGGGAGCAGCAGCTCGTGGTTGGGGTAGAGCTGCCAGAGGATCGGCAGGATGCCCTTGTTGGAGAGGAGAAGCTTCCAGATGGGTTCGATCCAGCGCATGTCGGGGTAGGTGGCGAGGGTGTGGACGCCGAACTCTTCGGAGAGCATGATCTCCCAGGGGTAGAGCTTGAAGACGGAGAACATCTGATCTTCGTTGGGATCGACGAAGGCCTGACGCTCGTCGTTCCAGCCGATCTCCTCCATGTACATCTGGAGGGTGTCGATGCCGGCCTGCTGGGCGGTGTCGCGGAGATAGGCGAGGGTGAGCTGGTCTTCGGGGACGTCGACGCCGGCGAAGTAGATGGGCTTGGAGAGGTAGGGGGCGAGGTCCTTCCACTTGGCGATGAGGGCGTCGTGGATGCTGTTGAACTGGTCGGGTGTTCCTGAGAGCGCGGCGGTTTTGAGCCAGTCCCACTGGACGACGGCGGCTTCTAGCAGCGAGGTGGGGGTGTCGGCGTTGTATTCGAGGAGCTTGGGGGGCTGGCCGCTCTGGGCTCCGGCCCAGCTCAGGTCGAAGCGGCCGTAGAGGGCGGGGGGCTCGTTCTCCCAGGCCCACTCGATGGCTTCGATGGCGGACTCGGGGATGTCGAGGTCGGCGTAGCGCTTCTCGTCGAGGATGTGCTGGACGGCGGCGAGGCACATCTCCTGCAACGTGTTGCCGGCGGCTTCGAGGGTGTCGATCTCGGCGGCGGTGAACTCGTAGGCGGCGGATTCGTTCCAGTAGGGATCACCGTTTTCGAGGGTGTGGAAGGTGAGGCCGACGGCTTCGACCTTCTGCTGCCAGTCCTCGCGGGGGGTGATGGGGATGCGTTGCATTATTCTCCTGCGCCTCCGCCGAAGCCGCCGCCGCGGAAGGTGCTGCCGAAGCCTCCGCGGGTGGTGGGGCGTGCGTAACTGTGGCCGGGGGAGGGCATGTAGCCTCCGCCGCTGACCGAGGAGCCGAGGCCGAAGCCACCGAATCCGCCGTAGTAGTAGCGGTAGAGCAGGGGGACAAGGAGGAAGCCGCCGTGGCCGTCGGGGCGACGCTCGACTGTGGCTTGGCCCTGTTGGCAGAGGTTGTCGGCGACGACGTGATTGTTTTCGTCAACGCAGCGCTGCATCTCCTGCTGCTTGCAGCCAGCCAGGAGGGCGAGCGCGGCCGATGCGAGGAGGGGTGCGACGACATGGGAGGAGCGGCGCATGTGGGAGATACCGGAGAAGAGGGAGTTTCTCCCACCCTTCGCAGAGAGCGCGAAGGATGGGGCACCCCATGTTGGTTAAGGCCCGACGGACACGTACTCGATACCGGCGCGGGTTATTTGGTGCGTTCGGTGTAGAGCTTTTGTGCGGCGATGAGGCCGTTGCCGAAGGCGAAGCCAGCGGGTGGGAACGACTTTGCGACGATCTGTTCCAGCGCGCCGATGAGCGCGATGGTGTCCATGTAGTCGAAGAAGCCGAGGTGGGCGATGCGGAAGATCTTGCCCTTCATCTCGCCCTGGCCGTTGGTGATGATGACGCCGAAGCGCGACTTCAACTCCTTAACGATGACGCCGGAGTCGATGCCCGCGGGGGGCAGGACGGCGGTGGCAGCGGCTGAGGGAGCATCGGGCGAGAAGAGCGTCATGCCGAGTGCCTGAACGGCGGCGCGAGTCATGGCGGCGATGGTTTCGGCGTTATCGACGAGCTTCTTGCGGCCTTCGACGAGATTGCCAGCCGGATTTTCTGCGGTAGCTGCCTGACCGGCGATGTAGTCGAGCGCAGCGCCGAGGGCGGCGATCAGGGCTACGGCCGGGGTGTAGGCAGACTCGCCATTCTTCGCGTTCTTGCGCTCCTTGCGGAGATCGAAGTAGTAGCGCGGGTTGTAGCTGGCTTCCATGCGCTCCCATGCCTTGTCGCTGACCGCGAGGTAGCTGAGGCCGGGAGGAATCATGACGGCCTTTTGCGATCCGCCGATGAGGACATCGACGCCCCAGGCGTCCATGTCGAGGTGGGTGGTGCCGAGGCCGGTGATGGCGTCGACGACGAGGAGAGCCTCGCTGTTGAGGTCCTTGAGCAGCTTGGCGACGCCCTGTACATCGTTGCGGATGCCGGTCGAGGTTTCGGTGGCCTGCATGAAGATGGCGCGGGTCTCGAGTTTGAGCGCTGCTTTGACCTCGTCGAGGGTGAAGGTCTTGCCGTAGGGGGCGCTGACGACATCGACTTCGCAGCCGAAGGCCGCTGCGAGGGCGCTCCAGCGCTCGCCGAACTTACCGACGGTCAGCACGAGGACGCGGTCGCCGGGCGAGGTGAGGTTCGAGACGGAGGCTTCCATGGCGCCGGTGCCGGAGCTGGAAAGGATGATGACGTCGTTCCTGGTGCCGACGAAGTCTTTCAATTGGGCCAGGACGCGCGTGTAAAGGGCGCGGAACTCGGCGGTGCGGTGATGAATGTCGGCGGCCGCCATGGCAAACTGCGCGGCGGGAAGGAGGGGGGTCGGGCCAGGGGTGAAGAGACGTGTCTTGCGGATCATATGTTTATTGTAACGAGGCAGGCTGCTTCTTGTAATGAGGCAAGCGTGTTACGCGGAAGAAACGGGTGGAAACGATTCGATCTGAAGGGCGCAGGCCAAGAAAAAAGGGCAGCTTCACCGAACTGCGTGAGGCTACCCTTCTGGCCCTGAAACTGCTGGTTAGGATGCGTTTATTTGACGTTGCCGTTGAGGCCATTCGGGAAGAACCCGCCGGGCTTTCCGGTGGGGCTTGCGTAAACGATGTTGAGGACCTGCGCCGCTGTGCGAGAAAAGACCAGCGAGCCAGCCGTTGTGGAGGGTGATGTAGCGAGGTTGATGGAGCCGGTGGTGGATGCGTTCGTGATGGACGAAGCCGGCACGTTCGTGGTTCCGTTGAGCATGACCTGCTGGAGATTGCTACCGCTAGCGATACCGATGTCATCGGCTTGCATGCGTGTGGCCGAAGGCGCGGTTCCGTCGAGCTTCGCACGGACAACGGAGATGGCGGAGGCCACTGCGCTGAGGCCGTTCATGGGAACGAGACCAACGGATTTGACCATGTTCCCTGCGGGATTCTGATCCAAGCCATAGATCGTCGTGCGGATCAGGCCAGCGTGGTAGGCTTCGACACCTTGAATGCCTGCTGCGGCGTCAAGATTGCCTGGAACGGTGAGAGCTGCAGCGGCACCGGTGTAGGCGGTGACTCCTACATCCTCGAAGATGTAGGCGCCAAGGAGGAAGCTGGCGTCATCCGCGAAGGGATCGAAGGTTGTTAAGCCAGGGATACCCAAGGCGGTGATAAGACCATTGAAGCTGTTGAATAGATCGAGGTTCGGCTGGGCAACGGCTCCTGCTGCCAAAGCGGAACGCAGGAATTTAACATGGTTGCCTTCTTCAGTCGCGGTCTCCATGGCGTAAGCCTTGACGAGCGGATTGACGAACGGAACCAAGCAACTTGCATAGTTGTTGCCGCCCTTGGTAGTGACCGTACCGCCGCCGGTGGCGCTGGTGCCTGCTCCGATGCCGATGCCGATCTGGTCGATGGTTTTGCCTTGGGTAGCCAGCGTGTAGAACTGACCTTCAAGGTATTCGAGGTTAAGCGCGAAGTTGAGGTAATCCGCGTCGGTGAGGGCTGGGGCCTGAGCCTTTGCAGTGGATGTAAAAGCCAAACCCGCCAATGCGGCGCCGCCAAGCGAGATCATCTTGCGACGGCTCTTGACAATGATTTCATCTAATAGCTGTGTTTCCTGAGTAGCCATGTGTCTCCGTCCTTACTTCGCTGACGCGGTGATGGTGCCGTTGAGGCCGTTGGGGAAGAAGCCGCCCTTGGAGATAACTCCAGCGGTGCCTGCGCCGCCGTAAACGATGTGCAGGACCTGGTCCGTGTTTCGCTTGAAGCCGATCGAATTGGAGTCAGACGCTACGATGGTGGTGGAACTGAGCATCGTTTCCATACCGCCACCGAGAGTCCCACGAAGTGCGGAAACCTTGTTAGCGATGGCGGTCAAGCCGGGGCTGGGAGTGGTTGTCGCGTCGATGGCAACGATCTGCGCACGAATAGACGCTGCATGATAGGCCTCGACCGCATGAATCTGAGCACCAGCTGTCAGGTTCGCCTTACTGGTAAGTAAGAGTGCTGCACCGTGATATGCGGTAACGCCTACATCTTCGAAGGTGAAAGCGCCGATGAGGTAGTTGGCATAGGTGGTGAAGGGATTGAAGGAGGTGTCGGTCGTAATGCCTGCAACCATGGCCAGGGGGCCGAAGAAGGTAAGGTCGATTACCGGTCGGGAAACAGCAACAGCCCCGAGCGCTCCGCGGAGGAAGCGAACATGGTCAAGCTCGTTCTGAGCAATTTCGTTCAGATAGTTTGACTGGGTAGCGGTGAGTGTTCCTGTAAGCTTTGCTCCGCCGGTGACTGCGCCAGCGTTCGGACCTGCATCGGTTGCGGAGAGCCCGGTACCGGTTGCGGCGCGCAGATAAAATTCCGCTTCGAGATACTCGAGGTTGAGTGCGAAGTTCAGAATATCGGCATCAGTCAGTGCAGGCTTTGTCGTCGGCGCTGGAGTTGTCGTTACGGGCGGGGTGGTTGCTGCTGGTGTGTTGCTACTGCAGCCTGCGACGAGCGTACCGGCTGCAACACTACCCGCTCCGGCGAGAAAGCTTCGCCGTGAGAGAGCCTTATCTACGAGATCCTGTAGTTTCTTTTCCACAATTTACCTCTCCTTAGTGCCAACTTCTAAGTCCACATATGAGATAAGGACGGTAGATTTGGGAAATTGGATTTCGACAGAATCGAATAAAGTGTGAAAGATGATACGTATCCGGAGAGTTGCCCGGGGAATGCCATGAGAGTGTGACAGGAGCAACAATGAGTATCAGTAAATCAATTCAAAGCGAAATTGTGGTGGCCATGAAAGCCAGGGCTGAGCATCGGCTGACTACGCTGCGTATGGTGAAGTCCGCCCTTCGAAATAAGGAGATCGACAAGCGAGAGGCGCTGACGGATGCCGAGGAGATGCAGATCTTGACGACACTCCTTAAGCAACGGCGCGAGTCGGTCGAGTCATTCACCAAGGGTGGACGCACGGAGCTGGCGGAGAAAGAGGCTGCGGAGATCGTGATGATCGAGGAGTTCCTTCCCAAGGCGGTAGGAGAGGAAGAGCTGCTCGCGCTCGTTCGTGGCGCCATCGCCCATCTTGCCGAAGGTGGGAACAAGCCGGGTCCAAAGGATATGGGGGCAGCGATGCGAGTCGTTCAGCAACGCATTCTGGCGGACGGCGCGCGAGCTGATGGCAAGCTTGTGAGTGAACTGGTCAAGCGGGAGTTAGCAAATCAATCGTGAGGCGGCTCCTTATGGCGGTGGCACGGCATCCAATCGAACGTGTGGAATCCTTGATGGAAGAACAAAAATGGAACAGGGGAATCGTACGAAAAAGCGACGTGGTGTCTGGGGTTGGATTGCCGTATCTGCTCTGCTGGCGGTGATCGTCCTTGCCGTGATCGGGCAAATTATGGTTCATCGTGCTGGGCCAATCCTCAAAGGTCGAGTCATTGAGACGTTGAGCACACGCTTCCATAGCCGTGTGGAGATGGATGGCTTCGAGGTTTCGCTGCTGCGCGGGTTAGAGGTGTCAGGCAGCGGGCTGCGCATCTATGCGCCGGATGAGGTGGTTGCTGCGGGTGCCACGCAGCCGGTGATTGCGATCAAACACTTCACGTTCCACAGCGGTCTTGCCGGGCTGTTCATCAAGCCGATGCATGTTGGGACCGTACACGTTACCGGGCTGGAGATTCGCATTCCGCCTAAAGAGGTGAGGGCGCAGAATACGGGATCGAAGCAGGCGCACCACGGGAAGATCAAGATCGTTGTCGATGAGATTATCTGCGACCATTCGAAGTTGATCATCGAAACCGCCAAGCCGGGCAAAGATCCGAAGGACTTTGAGTTGGAGCGGATTGTGATGCGCGACGTTGGCCCGGAGGCACCGTGGCACTATGACGCGACGCTGGTGAATGCGATCCCTAAAGGAGACATTCACTCTGTCGGTACGTTTGGGCCGTGGGTGGCAGAGAGCCCGGGAGACTCTTCGGTCACGG
>JBDTDX010000437.1:0-3116 GCA_039922815.1 Granulicella sp. | reverse complement strand
GGCGAAGAGTCTGCCCTCATGGAATCCCTCGAAGGCAAGCGCGGCATCCCCCGCATCCGCCCACCCTTCCCCGCGGTCGTCGGCCTCTACGGCGGCCCCACGGTCATCAACAACGTGGAAACCATCGCCAACGCCCCGCACATCCTGCTCATGGGCGGCGAGGCCTACGCCAAAATCGGCACGGAACGCAACGGCGGCACCCGCCTCTTCGGCATCAGCGGCCACGTCGAGCGCCCCGGCGTGTACGAACTCCCCATGGGCTACTCCCTCCGCAAGGCCATCTACGACGTAGCGGGCGGTATCAAGGGCGGCAAAAAACTCAAGGCCGTCGTCCCCGGCGGAGCCTCCTGCCCGGTCCTCACCGCCGACGAGATCGACGTCGGCCTCGACTTCGACCAGATGGGCAAGGCCGGCACCATGCTCGGGTCTGGAGGGATCGTCGTCCTCGACGAAACCGTCTCCATCGTCGAGTTCGCCCTCCGCACCATCAGCTTCTACCAGCACGAATCCTGCGGCTGGTGCATCCCCTGCCGCGAAGGCACGGACTGGATCAAGAAGACCCTCACCCGCGTCCACGCCGGTGGCGGCAGCAGGAAAGACGTCGACAATGTCCAGTACCTCGCCGAGAACATGATGGGCCGGACGTTTTGCCCACTTGGAGATGCAGCGGCAATGCCGACCCTCGGCTTCGTCAAGAAGTTCCGCAAAGAGTTCGAAGAGTACATCGACGGCAAGCGCGTCGACACCCCCCTCATCAAGATCAAACCGGTCGGCGAACCGGAGCTCGCAGGAGCACACTAGATGCTCATTCCGTTTCGAGTAGGTTGTTTTGTTTTACTAATGCCAGCAATGCTCGGGTCAATATCGGCTCAGTCTCCGAAACAGAGAATTCCGATTTATGTCGAATGCAGTTGCCCTGACAAGCTCGGAAAGGTTTTTGAAGCAAAATTGAAGATGCTTATTTCTGAATCAGTGCCATATCGTCTTGCTCCTAAATCGGAAGCTATTTTTCGCTATGTCATCCTCTCAGTAGATGGGGACAAGACAAAACTTGCTCCCACTGGCCAACTCGCAGCCATTTCTACGTTGATCACGGGCGACCGGAATGAGTGGGTTCACCACGCTGTATATGCGGTGACCCAAGATACCGTCGATGAAGCCGCACAAAATGATCTTCGTTCATTGTCTGACGAAATCGTGGAAGGCATGAGGCAAAAGAATTAAGATGGCTGACGTAACCTTTACCGTAGACGGCAAAAAACTCACCGCACCCGCAGGCACGCTCCTCATCGAGGCCTGCAAGTCCGCGGGCATCGAGATCCCCGCCTTCTGCTACTACCCCGGACTCTCGCTTCAGGCAGCATGCCGCATGTGCGTTGTGCGTATCGAAAAAATCGGCAAGCTCCAGACTGCCTGCACTACCCCGGTAGCCGAGGGTATGGTCGTTGCGACGGAGACACCCGAGATCGCGCAATCCCGCAAGGCCATGCTCCAGATGGTGCTCGCCAATCACCCCCTCGACTGTCCCGTATGCGATGCCGGCGGCGAGTGCGAGTTGCAGGACATGACCTTCAAGTACGGTGCCGCCGACAGCTTCTTCACCGAGCCCAAGAATCACCGCGAAGAGCAGAAGTGGTCGCCCGTCGTCTACTTCGACCGGCCGCGCTGCATTCTCTGCTATCGCTGCGTCCGCGTTTGCGGCGAGGGCATGGACGTCTTCGCACTTGGCATCCAGAATCGCGGCAGCTCGTCCACCATTGCGCCCAATGTCCCCGCGCAGTTGTCCCCTGACAATCTGCCGCATCTCGATTGCGAGCAGTGCGGCATGTGCATTGATGTCTGCCCCGTGGGAGCGCTTACCAGCGACACCTATCGCTACAAAACGCGCCCCTGGGAGATGAACCACATCGCTACCATCTGCACCCACTGTGGCGACGGCTGCAAGACCACTCTCGGTGTGCGCAGCACCTCCGACGGCTCCGAGATCGTACGCGGCGACAATCGTGACAAGTCGGGCATGAACGGTGACTTCCTCTGCAACAAGGGCCGTTACGCCTTCGACTTTGCCAATAACGAAGACCGCATCACCCACCCGCTCGTCCGCCAGCCCAATGGCGAACTGAAGCCCGTGAGCTGGGAGGTCGCCCTCGACCATGTCGGCAAGAAGTTCCGCGAGCTTCGCGACACGCGCGGTGGTCAGAGCATCGGCGTCATCGGCGGCAATCGCCTGACGAATGAAGAAGCCTACCTGCTCCAGAAGTTCGCGCGCACGGTGCTCGGCACCAACAACATCGACCACCACCGCACCGCGGACTACGTCACCTTCGCCCAGGCCCTCGCCGGCACGACGGACCGCACCTGCTCCCTCCGCGACACGCTCACCGCACCGGCCATTCTTCTCGTTGGTGGTGATCCGACGAATCAGGCTCCCGCGACCGCGTGGAACATCCGTACCAACGTCCGCAACAACGGCGGCAAGCTCTACGTTGCGAACACCGCGGAGATCAAGCTCCGCCGCCAGGCGCGCGCCTTCGTGCAGGTCTCAGCCTTCGGCTACGGAGAGCTAGCGGCCTATCTCTCCGGCAACGAGGCATCGGCCAACGCCGCTGCTTCCGACACCGACAAACTTGGCAAATTCCGTGAAGCAGTCAAGGCCGAAGAAAATCTTCTCATCCTCATCGGTTCGGACATCCACGGTGCGGAGCTAAAAGCCCTCATCGACTTCGGCCTCACGATTCCCGGCGCGAAGTTCGCTCTCCTCGCCGACTACGTCAACTCACGCGGCGCCGCCGACATGGGCCTGCTGCCCGACATGCTTCCCGGTTACACGCCGATCGGATCGATCGACGTCCACAACCCCGGCAGCAAGATCGCCCTCGAGTATGGCTCGCCGACCGCCCCCGGCCTCGACATGCTCCAGATCTTCGATGCCGCCGGTCGCGGCGAGTTCTCCGCCCTTTACGTCGTGGGCTCGAACCCAGTCGCGCGTTACAGCGTCGATCCCGCATCGCTCAAGAACACCTTCGTCGTCGTGCAGGAGATGTTCCTCACCGAAACCGCAGCTCTCGCCGATGTCATCCTTCCCGCTGCCAATCTCTACGAAAAGTCTGGCTCGG
>JBDTDX010000436.1:0-3761 GCA_039922815.1 Granulicella sp. | reverse complement strand
GTTCATCCGCTCACCACCGAATCCATACGCACCATTAAGGCGAACGCGGCGCACAACTCCTTCGGGGCCACAGGAGAAAAAATTACCTGGGCCGTCCTCGATTCGGGCGTCGATGCAACGCACCCTCATTTTGCCCTACATGCCAACCTGAAACTTGAAGCGCCGCTCACCGATCGGTCCTGCTCCTTTACTTCGACACCGCTCCCCTGGGATCAGGATAAGTTCGGTCATGGAACACACGTGGCTGCAATCATCGCCGGGCAATCTGACGCAGCGAGTGTACCCCAGGCGGCGATCCAAGGATCAGCGGAGAGTGGAGACAGTTCCTATCATCTTGAACCAGTACCCGGGATTAAAGGAATGGCTCCATGCACGAAACTTTTGATTCTGCGCGTGCTCGACGATAACGGGGATGGTGATGAAACTGCGCTCATCCAGGCTATCGAATATGTGCAGCAGCTTAACGATTTCGGACGGCATGTGGTCGTGCATGGCGTCAATATTTCCGCAGGCTTCCCCGCCCACCCAACGTGGTACGCCTGCGGACAAACGCCTCTTTGCACGGAGATTAACCGCCTCGTTAAGTCCGGCGTTTCCGTGGTCGTTGCCGCCGGAAACTCAGGCCACATCATCACATTCCTGACACCTCTTTCGACCACTGAGGCAGGTCAACTGTTGAGCATCAACGATCCTGGCAATGCGGACCTCGCCATAACCGTCGGTTCCACTCATCGGCAAGCGCCCCATACCTATGGCATCTCCTACTTTTCTTCGAAGGGGCCGACAAGCGATGGGCGGCGCAAGCCTGAAGTAGTCGCACCCGGTGAAAAGATTATTTCAGCAGCCAGTTCACAGCGAGCAGCGCTAACCCCGCTGCCTGGTTTGGATGGAGCTCACTTCGGTTACATAGAAGATACAGGCACGAGCATGGCTGCACCGCATGTGTCCGGCATTGTCGCCGCTTTTTTATCCGTGAAGCGCGAATTTATTGGACAGCCCGAAAGGGTTCGCGAACTCGTCGTGCAATCCGCCATCGACCTTGGCCGCGACCCTAATTTTCAGGGTGCCGGGCTGGTAGATCTTATGAAACTCATTCAGTCAGTTTGATACGGAGCCTTCCCTATGACGAGCTACAGCATCTATCCCGCTTTCGATCTTTTGTATGACACCACAGGACATCTGGTCGATGCCTCGGCGCAAACGGAGCTCACCAATTGGCTAGCTACTGCACCGGGTAACGCCACCACCGACCTGATACTTATCTCCCATGGCTGGAATAATGACATCGGCGAAGCTCGTCAACTCTACATAAATTTCTTTACCGCGATGTCGTCGGTGCAGGCTTCTACGGGTGTCGCCAAGGATCGCAAGTTTGCAATCGGGGCAATCTACTGGCCTTCGAAGAAATTTGCCGATTCCGATCTTATTCCCGGTGGTGCCGCTGCTATTGCCCCTTCCCCTCAAGCGCAGCTCAACGCTCAGCTTGACCAGTTGAAAATTATCCTGGCTGCTGATCCCACTGCGGCCGCGAAGATTGAGCAGGCCCGTGCCCAGATACAAAATCTAGAGACAAGCCAGAGTGCTCAGAATGACTTTGTCACTTCGCTGATGAGCGCGCTCCCTGCGCCGCGCAACGATAGAGACGAAGGACTGGATGACTCGATGAGCGCCCTTAAATCGGGAGCGGTACCCGGCCACACCGTGCTGAACCGCCTTTCGGCGCCGGATCTTCCGGCCTTCCCAATCCCTGATAGTTCAGGCGGCCACGCTCTTGGGCTGGGTGACCTCGTTAGCAACGTCACCTCAGCCGCCAGTCGCCTGGCGAACTACTGCACGTACTACACGATGAAAGATCGAGCAGGCATCGTCGGTTGCACAGGTGTCCACCAGACAATACTTGATCTGCAGGCAGCAGCACCTGCTTGCCTGATTCATCTGCTCGGCCATTCCTTTGGCGGCCGTGTAGTAACTGCTGCTGCAAATTCGCTCACTAAACCTCGCAGTATCGCAAGCCTCTTATTGATGGAGGCTGCATACTCTCACAATGGTCTCGCGCAAAATTGGGATGGGCAAGGTAATGACGGGGCCTTCCGCTCCGTAATCTCAGTGCCCAAGGTAGATGGCATCACGTCGATCACGCACAGTGTGAACGATACCGCCGTCGGTCGTGCGTACCCACTTGCTTCGCGCATCATGAACCAGGCAGCGTCTTCCTTCGGCGGACCTGATGATAAGTTCGGCGGCATGGGGAGCAATGGCGCGCAGCACACTCCGGAAGCATTCGACAGCATCCTGCAGGGAATGGGAGTTCCCTACCCCCCACTTCCGGCCGGAAAAACAATTCGCAACCTGGATGGTGATGGCCCCGCACCCAAGCCTACAATCAGTAGCCATAGCGATGTTGCGAAACCCGAAATTGTATGGGCGTGGCTCTCCAGCCTCTGACAAGGCACAGCTAACAAGTTCCGCAGCAACCCTACAAATAGGCACCTCATACCCTCAACGACTCCAACGGGCGAAGTTGAGAAGTACCCTCTCGCATGCGGTAAAGTTGCCATACGGTAGTGTCCGTGCTCCCATCATTTTTACGAGGTTTTTTTAGAAGTGAATCCACTGATCGGCATTGTCTACCATTGGCTTGGAGGCTTTGCTGCCGCCACCAACTTCATCCCATTTCGACGCATCCGGCGATGGTCGTGGGAGATCTATTGGATCATCCAAGGAGTCGCAGCGTGGATCATTGCCCCACTGGTAGTCGCCCTGCTCCTGGTTCCGGATTTGTGGAGCGTGCTGCGCGAATCTCCTCCGAGAAGCCTCGGATATGCTGTTCTCTTTGGAGCCCTGTGGGGTGTGGGTGGTTTGACCTTCGGGCTCTCCGTGCGGTATCTCGGCATCGCTCTGGGCTATGCGATTTCCCTGGGCTTCTGCACAGCATTCGGAACACTGATTCCTCCGATATATACAGGAGCTATCAAGAGCATCCTTCATTCCTCATCGGGTCGAGTCATTCTTGCCGGGGTGGGAGTGTGCCTGATCGCCGTCGCGATCAACGGCGCTGCCGGATGGAGTAAAGAACGTGAAGTGACTACTGAAGAAAAAGCCACTGTCGGCGAGAGTGAGTTTTCCCTCCTGAGAGGGATTGTCGTCGCGATCTTTGCAGGCATCATGAGCAGCTTCTTCGCCTTTGGGCTAACCGCTGGGGCTCCCATTGGAGAGGTCGCCAGACAGCATCTTGCATTGACCGGGCGAAATTCCCTCTGGCAGAACCTGCCCATCCTGGTGGTTGTGCTCTGGGGAGGCTTCGCAACCAACCTGATCTGGTCGGTCATCTTAATTGTGAGAAACCGCTCGGCCCTACAGTTCTTCGGCGCGCCGGGTGTCAATCCGATCAGCCCTGGCGATAGTGCCGATGCGACCTCGAAGGATCTGGACCCTACAGAACCGACGCCCAGAATTACATCCGGCGTTCTGTGCAGAAACTACATCTTCGCATCGATGGCAGGCATCATTTGGTACTTCCAGTTCTTCTTCTACTCGCTTGGCCAAACACAAATGGGCAAGTATGAGTTCTCTTCCTGGACTTTACACATGGCTTCGATCATTATCTTCGCCACGCTTTGGGGAATCGCTTTGCGGGAGTGGACCAACACAAGCATCAGGACAAAAATCCTTGTCACTCTGGGGCTAGCCGTTCTGATCGGGTCGACCATCATTGTCGGCTACGGAAACTATCTGCGAACAAAGGAAGACGCTTCCACGAA
>JBDTDX010000435.1:0-26962 GCA_039922815.1 Granulicella sp. | reverse complement strand
CCCGCGCCTGTTGCGACTTATACCGTTCAGCTGCGGCCTTAATAGCAGGATTACGGGCGAGAGCCACATCAATCAGATCGCCAAGCGAGATCTGCGGCTCACTGATACCGGCTGTGGCATTCGTCTGACCGGCAGGATCAGGGCTGCTGCCCCAAATCTGGGTGGGGGCCTGTGAGGTGTTGGAGATGGCCTGTGGTATGGCAACCGCTGGAAACACCAGGACCAACCCCGCTGTAGACCAGAACATCAGTTGGAGGAGTGTAGTCATCTGCCCTCCGTCAATGAGCTCTTTGGCGCGTCGGCTGGTAGAGGCATCGGACTGGTTCCGGTTCGGCTTTCATTATGTGACCAGATTTGATCGCTTACGTGATTGAAGATTTCGCGGGAAAGCGCCTCCTTAAGATCGAACGCATAGTTGTCGCGGTACCCAAACACAAAGAAGTGAAAGGGATCGGGATGCGATATCGTTTGGATATCTGCCCAACGCCAGCTACGACTATCGCCGGACGTGGTTGTCATGTAATCGATTCCTTCCTCCCGGAAACGCAAAACGCCATTCGTCCCTCCGGTTGGTCTCCGATGATGGACAAGAATACTTACGACTGCTGATGACTCAAGGTTGGGAATAATGTTTACGGAAGGTCGCAGAACAGCTTTCGTCAGTGATCCCGCTACTGCAGGGGGCATCGGTTGCGTCAGGTCAAACCGGTATCTCCGCAATCCCGGGCGATGCAGGCTGCGATTTGCGTAGGTCTCGATCTCCAATCGGTGGGGGGCAACGGAGACTGCGTAGATGTCCAGGAATGGCCAACTCAGGACTGGCCCGTTCCCTGGTCGAAACTCCACTCCTTTTTCATCAATATGAAGAGTGCCGCCATCTTTGGATAGTAAAAAGGCACGGTGCATTTGGGCTGGGCTTTCCCAATCCGCCGTTGTACTGGCAGAAGAGGATTGCTGGAACTCTCCGGTGAGCGCCGCAGCCTCCACCATGGAGTTACCGGCGAGACCAACTACAGCACACAGCATGAAGCCGAATAGTACCGCGTGCATACATCTCTTTGTGAACATTGCGCACAGCCTCTCGAATCGAACTCGCTCATTCCACGTTGCAGCAGATGGAAGTCACCTGGACATGAGCATGTATTGCTCTCGCAGGAACGGGATTCTGGAAAGGGCGCTAGATACGCAGAACGCGAATCTGCTTGGGAGGAGGGGGCAAGACGGAAATGGATGAATGCACTCCCCTTGCTGGGGAGCGGCTGATGCGATGAGATGACACCAACGCTACGGAGGCGACTGCGGAAAACAGTCTTTTGTTGGTTGTTTGCGACTTTGAACTCGGCTCAGTCATCACCAAACCAGAGGCCACATTATCCTGGATCATGCAAGTGCAGGTGCGGAACGGCTGCATGTTTTGCGCGCAATGGTTTGTCTGAGCGATCGCTGCCGTGCAGCAAACACAATGTCCTGACGGGCAGGAACTTACGCCCGTGAGTGCCATTGGAGCAAAAATCACAGCGGCTAGAAGAACAAGGCACAGCAACTGCCGCAACCGCATGGAAACTTCGCCAAAAGCCGAATTGGTTTGCGGTGGGAGCATCTCATCCATTGACGCAATCCTTTTGGCTACTTCAAGAGCGCGCGAAATCAACTGGGCCTAACAACCTCAGGCTAGTCTCATAGAGAACACAATACTGAGCAAAACAGTACAGAGCGATATTTCGCAGGGCCGGGGCCGGACATTCAGGTGTGGCCTGCAGAGACGGTGCATGATTTGGCCGTTGAGGAACGTAAAAGTTGCTACAGCTACCAACGCCAACCGGGTGTGATTCAAGGAGAAGACATCCTATTCCCCCGCTTCGCAAGCACCCTTAACATCAAGAGCATGTCTGCCGCGAACGACAGGACCAACCTCTTGCTGTGGTGTCAGTCCAGAAATAGTGACTATACCGCACAGCCGGGAAGTCGGCACCAATCAGAGCAGTTTTTCGGTTCGTCGCTATCTATGTGAACAAGATAACTCGCACAGACGGTTACTTCACTTTCTCTCTGACGTCGTTCACAGACGGAACCTCAATGTCATACGTCTCGGCATGTCGAGCTGCTTCATGGAGCACTTTCAGTTGCTCTTGAATTCGATTACGACAACCCGCATTGCGAAATCCCTTGTGCGTCGTTTTGTTTTCGAGGATAGACTCTTCCGCTTCAAGAACCTTGATCTGCTCGGTTGTGTTCGGCGACTGTCCCGTCATAACAGTTGACCTCCTTCTGGTCACTACGTGAGGTGCACTACAGGCTATCGAAAGAGGTTTCCACGTCCCATGTAAAGTTTCTGAGCAAATCGACACAAGGATAGGCTTGGTAGTGAAGGGAATCAGCTGGAAACCATTGCCATCAGCTCCGGTTGTTCAGTAGAGACAATCTACATCTGTGCTCTACAATTTGTCGGCTTGCGTCACTATTTCTTGCTCTCCAGCTTCCGGTCGGTTTATGGTGGCCGGGCCTGGTCGGTGTCGCGACGCTTGCTGTCCTCCTATCGGGTATCCATCTCGAATTCTTGCTTCACAGCTCGTCAGCACCGGGGTTCTCTGCCGGCGCGTCGAACAGTAGTCTCAAGACCGCTTCGGGGCGTCCTGACATCGAACGATCATGCCAGGCCCTCCTGCTTGCATTGCCAGGCACTTCGCTTGCGGTCTGGGTTATGCCGGCATGAGATCGGCAACCCAATAGCCGTCCCGGTTGTAGTGGCCGTAGAGGCCCGTTTCATAATCGCGTGTGATCGCATCGCCCTCGACATATGGCGGTGCTTCCTTGATCTTTTCGCGTGATAAATCCACTGTCACCTCTCGGGTATCCCAACTCACGCTCTTAATCCATTGGGGGGAAACGAGTATCTTCTTTCCGGGCCAGAAGTTCGTTGTCGCGACAATAAGATAACGGATGGCCCATGTCTCTTCATCAATGATGAAGTCATGAACATGACCGATTTCGCCGTCGGTGGCGACGATATTGTAACCCGTGACCTCTTGGGTGCTTCGCAGATGGTGGTCCCATGTCGCGCGGTACAAGTCTTCGCCGCTCCATCTGGTATTGTCGCGCTCCAAATACGGGTAGTATCCCCACATATAAGATCCGGCCCAATATGCTGGGTAGCCATAGTAATCGTAGTAAGAGGCTTCAAACTGGCGTGAGACCGGCTCATCATCATCAATGGAAGGGCTGTCTTCGATTCGCTTTTTCGTGAGACTAATCGAGACTGTTTCATTGACAGGATCGATTCCAGTCACCGAATAGGGAGAAAGCAAGACCTTTCTCCCGCTGAGCCATCCCGCCGTCTTGGCTACGAGATAACGGATCGACCAATACTTGTCGTCAAAGTAGAACTCACGGGCAGATCCAATCGATCCATCGATGCTAGCGAGTTGATAGCCTTTGAGCTCTTTTGCCTTAATGAGCATGTAATTTCTCCTTTTGTCCCTCACAACGTTGGTCACGCTGCGCTACTCGCGTCGACAGTCACTCCGAGAGGATCTCGTTAGACGACTACACTACTCTCAGGGAAATCGTTGCCGCTGAGCTATTTTGCACAGGCGAATGCGACCTGCGGGTCTTTTAGGGCGAGCTGGTAAGCTGGCACCAGCAGCTCGGTTTGGGCGGCAGTGCCAGTGCTTTGAGACAAGAGAAGGACCGTCCGGCCAACAATTGACACTACCGTTTCCACCCCTCATCCCTGGTGGTACGCAAGGACAGCAGCATTACAAGCGAGCCACGGCAGAGCGACGCTCCCCGCTCGCTGGGTACCGGCCCTCGGATCAATTCACCGTACTCCGAGATCGTCCGGTAAGTCATGCTCGGAGTTGTTGCGCGTTTTCTGGTGTGAGCGACATCCCGACACACGAACAGACAGCACCCGATTTCTCAGTAGAGAGACTTCCAGCGCAACAACCTAAGCTCGTGGACAGAGATGGCTGCTCGCTTTGACTGCGGATGCTCAATTGCAGCGACGGTCTTGCAGAACATTCAGACGTGATCAAAAAGGATCAGCTTTGTGCGGGTGCAAAGCCGAAGATCGCTTCACTCCTAAACGGAGCGATGAGGTTCACATGCTCGCCATGCCGCTCGGAGTGCCCAATCAACTGCCCGAACCACTACAGGCTGCGCTTGTCACTGCAAGGCTGAGCATCGTGCTGGTTGAGCCGATAGCCGGTTCTCATCCTGATCGTCGTTTCCTCTTATCGAACGACAGTTATCGGGTTACGTCCGTGAGGAGTATTCGCGAGCTTTCTCTATTGAGCGCGGCAGAATCTTTCGCAATAGCTCTTATCAGCGACACCGTGGGCCGTGCTGGACTCGATGAGGCTGCTCGGTCGATACGGAAACAGTGGCCCACCGCGCGCATTCTCGTTCTTGGCCAGGCAGCCGTTGTTCTGGAGGACTACCTGTACGACGATGCGCTCCCGCACGCCTGCGGCCAGCAAGACCTTTGTGACACTATCAATAGAATGTCCGGCCAAAGAGCCCAGGGTCGTCCTTTCATCGTCACGACACCCGCCTCAGGACCTGATTTCTTGCAGCAGCGACAGCAGTAAGCTCTGCCGACGATTCGCCTCTACTAGATGCTTCCGAGAGGATGGTTCAGATGCCCGATTCAACTGGAGACATATATGCCGATTCAACTGAAGGAAGAAGACGATGGCAGAATTATTGTTTTTCACGTTAGTGGGGTCCTGACAAAGGAGGAATACGATCGCATACTTCCTCAGGTGAAACCCCTTCTGCGTCAGCAGCGTCAGCACGGAACATTGCGGGTTCTGTTCGAGATGACCGATTTCCACGGGTGGGAGCCCGCCGCGTTATGGGAGGAACTCAAGTTCGACCGGGCACAATTCTCGGACCTTTCCAGTATCGATCGGTGCGCAATGGTTGGCGACCAGAAGTGGCAAAGCTACATGGCGACGCTCTCTAAGCCGTTCACCAGCGCGACGATCCGACACTTCGATCACACGGACCTGTCTGGCGCGCGGAAGTGGCTGGATGAATCATCGTCGGAGACAAATCAGGGAAAAACTGCCCGATGAGCGAGATAGGGAAAAGTTGAGCTGGTCAAGGGAGACCCTGGATGCGGTTGGGAAGGAGTTCCCGGACATGTACTCGGCACAACTTTGGCTCAGGACTGAATGGCTTGCTGGGAGGCTGAGATGACAGGACACGACGAATGCCACTTTGAGATTGTCCGGTTTTCGGGAGGACAGCAGCAGGTTGTGCTCAAAGTCCACCCTACTGCTGCACCAGGATTACATTTCCGATGGCCTTGGGTGGCCACCTACCCGGCCTGAGAAGCTGGGGTAATTCTGGTCTCCTCCGGTATTCCTTTCCAGCTTCTAGTTTCCAGCAAACAACTCACCTTTGAAGCTGGAGAATTACAAGCCACACTCCAGCCCAAAGTCTGCCTCAATGCCCGTGACGCCCTTTTGTGCAGCCACCCAATGTCGACTTTGAATCCTAGGCTGGAGCGGGCGGCGCGATCTGCCGCTGAATGGCGGTGAGCTGCTCCTGGATTTCGTCGAATTTGCGAAGTTCCAGAAAGTGACAACCGATGCCCCGAGCAGGATTCCCAAAGCGAAGATCGAACCTAACCAGCTAAAGGCATGGAATCGGATCGCCTTCCTCACCTCCGCCGTGACGCTTCTCGCCTCTCTCGTCGCTCGTTCCAGGTTCGCGGTCGGTGCTTGGAAAAGCTCTTTGATCGGTGGGCTGAAGTCTTGCTCCATCGCCTCGCGCACCCTCATGCCGATGTACCGGCTGGTCTGCTTGCCGAGCGCAAGCGGCATTTTCTCAAGTTGGGTTTGGCCCAGTCTCTAAAAGGCAATTAGCAAACATCACTTTGAGCCGATTCGCACTCTCAACCCTGTTGCAAACAATATCCCGTAGAGTGGTTATCTCTAGATGTGTTGGCATCTAAATATTTTAGTCTGTTGATGAGAGGTCACGATGCACGTGGAAGCGCTGATCTTCATCGCTGTGCCGACTGCCCTCGCGGCGCTAGCCGTCGCCTGTATTTCGGTAGTCGCCTTAATGGTGGTCGGTGGTCTCTTTGCGCCGAGTCCACTTTACAGAGTTCGGTCGAGTGAGACATTGCAGAACGCTTCCAAAGAATTCCTGTGCCTGCTTGAGGCACTGACAGACGCGACAGCGAGCCGTCATTCCAGCTATGAAGTCTTGACCAACGGAGATCAGTTCTATGCTTCTGAGCTGGAAGCGATCCGAGCGGCTGAGAAGAGCGTGAACTTTCAGGCATACATCTTTGATCCCGGCGAAGTGGGGCAGAAGTACATCGATGCGTTCGCCGAGCGCGCCCGCGCCGGCGTTCAGGTGAACATCGTCTGTGATTCATTTGGAAGCCGGGGCGCGACACACAAGTACTTTGCTCGAGTGATCCAGAGCGGAGGCAAGGTCTGTTGGTATAACACTCCGCGGTGGTATCGGATCGCTCAGATCGACAACCGCAATCACCGCGAACTCATGGTTGTTGATGGACGTATCGGCTTCATCGGCGGAGCCGGTGTGGCGGACTGGTGGTACAAGAGCCGAGGCTCGGGTAATCGCTGGAGAGACATGATGGTCAAGGTCGAAGGCGACGCAGTTAACCATATGCAATCTTGCTTTGCCGCTACCTGGCTTGAGGTATACGGTGAGGTACTTGCCTCTCCTGATTACTTTCAGGCAGGCCTGAAGCAAGACACAAATTCTCCGGCGTTGTTAGTGAGCAGCACTCCCACGAACGGCGGGTCAATGCGCATCCGCATGCTCTTCCTTATGTTGATTGCATCGGCCGCGAAGACCATTGATATCAACACCCCTTACTTTCTGCCGGACAAACACACCATCGAGGCTCTTGTTCGCGCAGTCAAAGAACGAAACGTTCAGGTCACGATTATCGTACCAGGCAAAAAGAGTGATCACCTACTGACTCAAAGTGCGAGCCGCAGGCTTTACGGCCCGCTACTGGAGGCAGGAGCTCGCATCTATGAGTATCAGCCTTCCATGATTCACGCCAAGATTATGCGAATCGACAACTTGTGGAGTATCGTCGGTTCCACAAATCTCGACCATCGCTCTTTTGGCATTAATGACGAGATAAACATGGCTGTTCGCGGAGATGCGTTCTCAGAGCGGCTTGCGCGGGATTTCGAAAAAGATCTACTGTACAGCCACGAGCTTGGCTATGAGCACTGGCTCAAGCGACCTTATCTGGAACGTATCACCGAATATCTCGGCTGGTTTATCCAGCAGCAACAATGAAGTCGGACAAGCAACAGCTTCGCGTTGCAACCTACAACATCCACAAGTGCCGTGGAATGGATCGTAGAACCAGCCCTGAACGCATCGGGCGCATCCTACAAGCGCTTGATGCGGATGTGATTGGCCTGCAGGAGGTGCTGGATGTTCGCGATGGCCGACCGAAGCTTGACCAAGCTAGATATCTAGCCGAGATGCTGCCTGGCTACTCTTGGAGTTTTGGGGAGAATCGCTCACTCTACGGCGGCAAGTATGGGAACATGACCTTCAGCCGGCATCCGATTACCTTCACTCATAATTACGCTTTTCCGCATACCCGCCGTGAACCGCGCGGCTGCCTTCGCACGGACGTGACCATGGGAGAACGAACTACACTCCACGTCTTCAATCTACACATGGGAACAGGCTTCATGGAACGGAGACATCAGGCGCAATATCTGCTCGATCTCCTGGAAGGAGTGAGCTGGATTTCTCCGCGCGTCATCTTCGGTGACTTCAATGAGTGGACACACGGCCTGACCTCCCGCCGAATGTCCGACGCTTTCGATACATTTGAACCGGGTGCAATGCTAAAGAGTGCATCCACCTATCCAGGATTTGTGCCATTCCTTCATTTGGATCACTTCTACTACGATTCTGCGCTGCGACTGGAACGAATGGAGTTGGTTCGCAATCGCGAGACATTGCTGGCTTCGGATCATCTACCGCTGGTGGCCTCTTTCTTACTACGGGTCCCGTTGGAACACGGACTATAGAGCAAGCTTGTATTTGGGATTTGTGGCTGACCGTTTGTCTGCGGATTTCAAAGAATGCCTGGGCCGAGTCATGAGCCCGTATCCGGCAAGCGCAAGTACGCGGTGGAGATTAAGCTGTGAGGCGCTTCATGAGTGAGGTATGGGTTGGCATTGACGTTTCCGAAGAAGATCTTGACATAGCCGTTCGACCGGGGGATGAGGGTAAGCGTCTGCTGTGTCCCTCTGGCGGTCGCTTCTGATCTTGGTGGAAGATTGCGCAATGGTGCGGTCGGGTTTGGGTGAGGTTCGTCATGTTCGCCGCTGGCGAAGCGTCTCAGGGAAGCGGCAGATTGGGTATCAGACGATGGAACCCGGGGCGAGCGTAGCCGAGGTGGCTCGCGCGTACCGGATGAACACGAACCAGCTGTTCAAGTGGCGTCGAGTCTGGGAACGTGGTGAGGTCAGACGGCTATGCAGCGTTGCTACCGGTCACCTTGTCTAGTCTGGCAGATCCTGAGAGCAAGGCACCCGAGGCAACTCCTCATGTACAGCTTGTTGGTGGAGATTCGATTCATATCGAGCTTTCTGGAAGAGTCCTGATCAGCGTCGCGCGCGGCGCCGATCCGGAGATGGTGCGATGCATGTTGAGAGTGTGGGCAAGTGATTCAGCTTCCACTCGGCACTAGGATCTGGATCGCGACCGGTGTGACGCATATGCGTCGAGGCTTTCATGGACTCAGCGCGCAGGTGCAGACTGTGCTCGAACTACAGCCCCCTCCGGTCATGTCTTCATCTTCCGCGGACGACGAGGAGATATCGTGAAGTGTGTGTGGTTTTATCGGCGACCACGGCATCACCATTCTTTCACAATGTGAAAACCTGGAGTCGTTAAATTATTGATAACAAAAGACATCTCGCGGAGCGGCTGGCAGCCAAAAAGAGCGAAATGGAGCGATATAGATCAATTACAGTGGGGACAAGGTGGGGTTGAAGCGACGAAATGAACCGATACATCGTTGTTCAGCGGATCGCATGTTGTCCTGTTGAACAACACTCAAACCACGGATGAGGTGTGGAACAGCACGTCCAGTTGGGGGTTTCCATGGATCTCGTCGAGTGCAACCGCGGGTGCTTTAGCGTCGCCTGTCGTTGGCTCTTTAGGGGCCGATGTGCCGGACATTGGTGCCTATAGCAGGTGGAACGACCACCTCTATACCGCCGTTACGATGGACCGACAGTTACGACGAATTTTCTCGACTGCGCCTAATCGTGATTGCGGTGGAGGAGAAAGATTTGAGTTCGCCTGTTGGACGATGGCGTACCGCATGACCGTTCCGCAGTAAACACAATGCGACTCGTGAGTCACGTTCTCGTGCACCAGGGGTTCACAAAACGTACGAAGGCATGCTGGGCACCCGATAAGGACGTATGCCTGCCCGGAACAGTCGTGAATGCATGTAGCCATGCGACCTCCGCAAAGTTATCCTTCATCAGCAACGCTGGAAAAGCAGAGTCCGCTACCCTCTCTCAATTTCCCGCGCATGCCGACGGCGCATAATCGCAACCGTTATAAGACTGTTATAAGACTTTCCAGGAGGCACCCCGAATGCGAAGCTCTGTTTGTGATGCCGTGCCGCCTTAAGCGGGGCTCATTTCCGGGCCTAATCAACACAACGAACGTTCGCGGGGGATAGCAAACTTTTCGCCATAAGGCCTTGTGAACGCAAGCTTGGCCATTCGGTTTATTGCGGACAAGCCTAGAGCCATTTTCAAAGGAGAAATCGTGAAGAGAATGACGCGAAGAGAGTTGCTGGCGATGACATCGATCGGTATTGCCGGGACGCTCCTACCCGAAGCGCTCGCTTCCAGTGTTCAAGGGGCGCCTGGTCATTCATCTACCGTCATCAAGCCGATGAATGTGCTGTTTATTGCCGTCGACGATCTTCGGCCCCAAATGAATTGTTACGGCCACAAGCAAATGGTGACCCCGAACTTCGACAAGCTTGCCGCTGGCAGCACGATATTCCGAAGCAACTATTGCCAGCAGGCTGTCTGCTCGCCGTCTCGGACCAGCATGCTCACCGGATGTCGTCCAGACACGACCAAGGTGTACGATCTCGTTAAATTCTTCAGGGAGACGTTGCCGGATGTTGTGACACTTCCACAGCATTTCAAAAAGCATGGATACTTCGCCGAAGCCGTCGGTAAAATTTTTCATGAAGACTTGAATGATCCAGCATCATGGAGCATCCCCGCAGCGTTCGATACCTCAGCAGAAGAACTGGAGCAGTACCAGCTTCGCGAAAGTTACCACGAAGAAGCGGAACGACTCCATCAGATTCCCCGTCATGGTCTGGTGTACGGCCCACCATTTGAAGCGGCTAATGCGCCGGACGATGACTATCTGGATGGGCGCATTGCAACCGAGGCGATACGCCGCCTGAAGATTCAGGGAGCGAAGAAATTAGATACTCCATTTTTTCTGGCAGTAGGATTTCATAAACCCCACCTTCCATTTGTCTGCCCAAAGAGGTATTGGGACCTGTATGACCCGAGCGAGATCGAGCTGCCCAGCTATCGAGAAAAGCCGAAAGGGGCAGATGATCTTGTCATGACGCATTCCGATGAGTTGCGTCCATATTACGGAGTGCCATTCAGTAAGGAACCTATTTCCGATTCACTTTCGCGCAAGCTAATTCATGGATACTACGCGGGGGTAAGCTTTACGGATGCCCAGATCGGGCGGCTGCTGACCGTGCTGGAGCAAGAAGGCTTTGCGGACAACACCATTGTCGTCCTGGCCGTGGACCATGGCTGGCATCTTGCTGACCACGGTCTATTTTGTAAGCACACCAACTTTGAACACGCGACCCACGTTCCGATGATGATTCGATTGCCGGGCATGGCTTCATCGGAGGTCGATGGTTTGATCGAGAACATCGATATTTACCCGACGCTCTGCGAACTGGCAGGACTGCCTGCACCGGAGCACGTGGAAGGAACAAGCTTCGTCCCTCTGATGCACGATCCGAGGCGCGCTTGGAAGACAGCCTCATTCAGCCAATATCCGAGACCGGGCGGCATTATGGGCTATTCAATGCGCACGAAACGGTATCGCTACACCCGTTGGATCCAGACGAAAGATCAGGCGGTGGTGACCGAGGAACTCTATGACTACCAGACTGATCCGGAGGAGACGACGAACTGGGTCGCGAGTCAAGAGCACGCAGATGTTCTGGGTCTGCTGCGGCGACAGAGTGCGGCGGGCTGGAAGGCTGCCGGACCGCCGGTCTAAAGACGAAATTTCTATTTTGTTTGGGAGATGACTTCAGAGTCCACATACTCGAACGAGACCAGTAGGTTGTCGTAAGCTCTGCATCGCACGACTACTTGGTATGCGGGCGGGAAGCCTGCCATGCCCTCTTTGCGAAAGTGCTCGCGGAGGTCTTTCAAATATCGGCCCGACGAAAAAAATTCTGCCGCGCCCTGAGCTCCAACTGAAGTGATCCCAGAGAAGACGACAGTTCTTTCTCCCTGGGGATTCGCTCCCAGCGAAGGCCTGACGGTAATCAGGCCATAAGTGATGGACACTGTAGATATTTGATTGGGAACCCTATAGTAGTGCGAATCGCTCGGCGGAGCATCACCCTTTCGGATCACGATATCATGCACTGGATCGTAGTCGAAGTGATAGACACCCGTGTTCAGGACCTCAGTCACCGCCATACTGTCCTGTGGAGCACCAAAAAGCATCACGTTGCGATTTCTGATTGCAGACGGCGTCACGACACGTTCGGGAATAGTGCTGAAGGGTTGCTTCGCCCGCTGAAGGATTCCCGATACAGTGACGAGACCATTGATATAGCCCATCTGAACCACGTTGTCCAAGGAGAACATCGTCAGCTTCTTATTGGGAGCGAGCGGGCGCTTCCGCCGGTACTCATCATAGAGTGCAGCCGGTACCGTATACATGCGCGATTTAATAATCGAGGTAGATACATCCGGTCGTATCAGGAGGTAAAGTCCATTTGCCATCACCAGCGTGTCCGAGGATCCGGGCTCCAGGAGCGGTCCCCAGGCCTGCCTGATCACCGGGTCAATTCCATCGGAGTCTATCGACTTCGTCCTCAAAATATAACTCGCTCCAAGCACGATCAACGCGACCGCCAAGCCGGAGAATACGCCAACGACGGCGGCGCGCCACCTACTCTTCTCCAATGTTGAGGAGGGAGAGGCTAATGGATAAGAGAGTTCCCCATGTCTCTCCGGCAAGGAAATTTCATGCAGGGCGTCTGATCCGTTGTCCATCCCTTGGGGACGGACAAGATATTGAGGGGTATAGCCTCCGCGAGGCAGATCGATTCTAAAGGCGGAGTCGGGTCTTTCGGTGTTGTAGAGTTTCAGGAGTTTCTGTCGCAGCTCCCATGCCCGACTCCGGACAGACGAATCTTCGGCCGGAGAATAACTTGCGGGGCGCCTTAGAGCCTCTACTCCGACTAGATATTCGTTCAGATCTCCTGCTCTTCCATCCATCTCCATACGACAGACATAGAGGAGGAAGGAGCGGAGTTGTTCCGAGCGAGCAAAGGTAGCGCTCTTCAGAACACAATCTAGCTCTTTCTGTTTCTCCTGGTTCGATAATTCTTCCGCTCGGCTCCAGATGAGTTGCTCGATCAATTTAGAACTCAGAGCGACGTTTCGCCATTGCGGGCAAGTATAACCGCGGTTTTGAACGATCTGCAACCGTCACAAGACGTGATAAGACCGTGAGACTACTTCTCAGGTCCAACTCTGCATGTGAACGTTGGTGTCGCTGAAGTCTGGGACTGCGGAAGGCACTCGTAATCGCCGCTCTCCAATCTCTGATTCCCGGAGGTTCAATTTGAGCATCACTAGACGATCGTTTCTTTGCTCCCTGATGGCGACCACTGCGATAGCGCGCACGAATTTTGCCGAGAACAAAAGGAAGCCGGGAGCCAACCGCCCCAACATTATCGTCATCATGGCCGACGACATGGGCTTCTCAGATGTCGGCTGCTACGGCTCGGAGATCAAGACCCCCAATATCGACCAGCTTGCCAGTTCAGGCCTACGGTTTACCCAGTTTTATAACTGTGCACGGTGCTGCCCTTCCCGGGCATCGTTACTCACCGGGCTAGACAACCATGCTGCCGGAGTCGGCGACATGATCGACGACATGGGAACGGCAAACTATGAAGGCTATCTGAACAAACATTGCGTCACGATTGCGGAGGCGCTGCAGCCCACGGGATATCACCCGCTGATGGTCGGCAAATGGCATGTGGGGGAAAACCAGGGTCATTGGCCCATTGACCGCGGGTTCGAGAGATATTTCGGTCTTATCAGTGGGGCCTGCAACTACTTCCGCCTTGATCCGGGGCGGAAGATGGCTCTCGAGAATAAGCCTTATGTGCCGGACTCCAAAGACTTTTACATGACGGACGCCTTCACAGACCACGCCGTGGATCTGCTGGATGACTATGGCCGCCGTGAAAACCCCTACTTCCTCTACCTCGCCTACACCGCTCCGCATTGGCCGCTCCAAGCCCATCCGGACGACATTGCAAAGTACAAAGGGGACTACGACAAGGGCTGGGACAGGCTGCGCGCTGAACGCCACCAGCACCAGATTGATATGGGCCTCGCTGAAGCCGGCTGGGAGCTAACTGCTCGTGACTCGACCGTGCCAGCCTGGGACGATGCAAAAAATAAAGCGGAGCTCGAGCGGCGTATGGAGGTTTATGCGGCACAGATTGACCGCATGGACCAGGGAATCGGACGTGTGCTGCAAAAAGTTCGAGACCTTGGGCAGGAGGAGAACACCCTCGTTCTGTTTCTAGCCGACAACGGTGCGTGCCATGAGGTGGTAGAGCGTGGCAAACCAGGCGCCGTGACAGGCACCCCGGATTCCTTTGCCAGCTACGGCCGCGGCTGGGCCAATGCCAGCAATACTCCCTTCCGGCTTTACAAGCATTGGGTCCACGAAGGCGGCATTGCCGCTCCTCTGATTGTCCGCTGGCCCCGGCAGATCAAGCGTCACGGTGAGTTTTTTCGCGAACCCGCACACATCTCCGACATCATGCCGACGGTATTGGAACTAGCGGAAGGTACTTACCCGCAAACCTATCGCGGCAACTCGATCCTTCCCATGGCAGGAAAGAGCCTCGTGCCTATATTCCGTGGAGAGGCATGGAGCGGACATGGCCCCATGTACTGGGAGCATGAAGGCAACCGGGCAGTCCGGCATGGCAAATGGAAACTGGTCTCGCGCTATCCCGACAAGTGGGAGTTGTATGACATGAAAGCTGATCGCAGCGAGATCTACGACCTCGCTGCTAAGGAGCCAGAACGCCTGAAAGAGATGACGGCCCTATATGAAGCGTGGGCAAAACGGATGAAGATCATGCCAGCAACAGAATTGTTCAAAAATCAGCATCAACATCAGCTTGATCGCATGAAGTCGTTGGGGAGGTCGTAAATGATCAATATAGAAGCAGCAATTTCATGGATCGCAGACGTCACTTCCGTATTCCTGAACGTCGTTCTCCTAAGCGTGATGATGCTCGCCCTTCCGCGCGTTGGCTTCGCTCAGGCCGTTACCGGAACAATTCTAGGGACTGTGAAGGACACCTCCGGCACACCGATCGCTCAGGCTTCGGTTCGCGTCGTCAACACGGCCACTGGCGAAGTGCGCAGCCTCAAAACCAATGACGAAGGCACGTATGCAGCACCAAATCTTCCTCCGGGCGGACCGTATAAGGTGGAGGTTGAATCTCCGGGTTTCAAGAAGTCCACTCTGACCAATGTGTCGTTGAGTATCGACCAGAAAGCCCATGTCGATGTCACGCTCGCTATCGGTAGCGTGGACCAGACGGTCGAAATTGTGGCGGCAGTTCCGCTAGTCCAGTCCGACTCATCGGAACTCGGTACTACGGTCAACCAATCTCAGATTCGCGAACTGCCACTCAACGGTCGAGATTTTGTTCAACTGACGCGCCTCATTCCCGGCGTGCAGCGCGGCATTCCGGGATCGAACTCTGATGGCTCAAGCAGCGTCAGTTTTCGCGCTTCAGCCTCATTCGCAGCCAATGGAATGCGTGCCCGCGATAACAGTTTTATCCTCGATGGCGTGGACGACAACGAGCTTCTACTTTCGACAGCGGTCATTTTTCCAAACATCGAGGCACTGCAGGAGTTTAAGGTTCAGACCAGTACCTACTCAGCAGAGTTTGGCCGATCACTTGGCGGCGTCGTCAATCTACAGACGAAATCTGGCTCCAACGCCTTTCATGGCAATGTCTTTGAGTTCCTTCGCAACGACGTATTCGATGCAAACGACTGGTTCAACGACGCGAATGGCCGGGCTAAGCCTCCCTTCCGTCAGAACCAGTTTGGAGGTACGCTCGGCGGTCCAGTCTGGAAGAACCACACCTTCTTCTTCGTCGATTACCAGGGGCTCCGTATTCGCCAGGCAAACACATATCTCTCTACCGTACCCACCGCGGCCATGAGGTCGGGCGACTTCTCCGCTATCAAGAGAACGGTCTACGATCCCAAGACTCTACAGCCGTTCACCAACAACATGATCCCCAGCTCGCGCTTTGACCCCGCAGCGTTATATGTTCTCAATCAACTGTATCCGGCTGCAAACTTGCCCGGGACAGCGGCAAGCAACGGCCAGGTTATCAATAACTACCTCTACAACCCTTCGTATGCTCGGAATGACGACCAGTTCGACGTTAAAGTCGATCATCAGTTCAATGAGAAGAACGTAGCTTTTGTTCGCTATAGCTATGAAAAAACATACGCCAACACACCCGCAACTCTGCCCCATGGTGATGCAAGTTTCACAGGTGGCGCGTCTCTTTCTAATCTTCTTGCGCAAGGCGCAGCCATTAATGACACTTACACCATATCTCCAAATTTGCTGAATGAATTTCGTTTGGGCTTTTCACGTTTTGCACTTAATGGGACGCCCATCGATTACGGCTCTAACCTGGCAAGTAAGGCTGGCATCCCTGGCATAAACTTTGACGCTCTCACCAGTGCATTCACACAGATTGCGTTCACACCGACTGACGTTCAGTCTATCGGAGCGAGTGCGAATCAGCCCTTTCTCGGCATTTACAACTCGTATCAGGGTCTAGACAATGTAACGTACTCGCGTGGCAAGCACAACCTGAAAGCAGGTGTAAGCCTCACTCTGCGCCAAAGAAATCAGTTCAACGTCAACAATCCAACGGGGAAATTTACGTTCGGCCCGCAGATCACCTCCAATTGCGGTGGCACGACCGCCGCTTGTACGCTAAATAGCAATACGGGGTTTTCGGTTGCTACGTTTTTACTTGGCTATGCGAGCACTGAGACACGCGACTATCGACTTGGCCTCACCGGAGAGCGCAAACACGAGATCGCCCTTTTCGCGCAAGACGATTACAAAATTTCTACAACTCTGACTCTCAACCTTGGCCTGCGATATGACATTCTGTCTCCCTTCGTCGAAGAACATAATCGCATGGCAAACTTCGATACCACCTCGGCAGCGATGCTTGTAGCCGCAGATGGCGCTACCTACGTCAATGGACTTAAAGCAGGTCGTTCATTGCGGGTGAACAACTATGGCGACTTAGGTCCCCGTGTCGGCTTTGCATGGGTCGCTCTTCCGAATAATCGCCTTGTCGTTCGCGGTGGGTATGGCGTGTTTTATAACTCTCCCCTCACGGGCGGCTCCTCGCAGATGACCCGTAACTTTCCTTTCGGTATCACCCAGTCCTACAACACAACCTACTCGACTACATACCGGCTTTCGTCCGGGATCCCCGCCATCCCCACCCTTAGCGCCAGTTCCCCGCTAACAGGATCTCTCGGTTCTGCCTTCGATCCTCAGCTCCGCGACGAGCGAGGACAAAACTGGAATCTGGATCTCCAGACCCAGATTGGCAAAGACTACTTGCTCGAAGCCGCATACGTCGGGTCTAAGGCCGATCATCTGCTGATGGACCGCAACATCAATCAGGCACACGCGACAGTAGGAGTCACGAACCAGAACATTAATCGCCCGTACTACTCTGTTTTACCTTCCGTGACTGGCATCACGCAGGTTGAGAGCAGAGCGTACTCCTCATATCACTCGCTACAACTTAAAGCGACTAAGCGCTTCTCGCACAACTTCATGTTCCTTGCCGCTTACACCCTCGGCAAGAGCACCGACGTTGTCTCCGATGTAGAAAGTAGTCCGCTCGATGCCTACAACATCAATCGTGACCGCGGCCCATCGAGTTTTGACGTTCGCAACAATCTCACCGTCAGCTTCAATTACGCAGTGCCTTTTGGTGAGAAGAAGCTCTGGGGAGGCTGGGAACTGAGTGGTATTACCATTCTTCACACCGGTGTGCCGTTCACTGTCACGCAATCGCAAGGCGTCTTGTCCACGGGGACTGGCAACCGACCTAACCGAATCAAATCGGGCACTCTGGACAATCGTAATCAAAAACTGTGGTTTGACACGACGGTCTTTACGCAGGTACCGGACACGACCGGAACCTATGGAAGCTCTGGGCGAAACATTCTTTCCAGCCCTCCGACCCGGACGCAGGATCTCTCCATCGTCAAGAATACAAACTTGTTGAAGATCAACTCCCAGTTTCGCTGTGAATTCTTCAACATATCCAACACACCTCAATTTGCTGCACCCGCTTCGACGCTGGGCGCGGCAGGCTTCGGCTCTATCACCAGCCTTCTTTACAACACCCCAATGCGACAAATTCAGTTTGGGCTCAAACTTGGCTTTTGAGATGACGCGTTCTGACCAAGGTTGATCCGGAGCTTGCTCTATATTCAAAGAGCGAGCTGCGGTTCATAGGCACTAACGGCCCGCTTAGTTGCCAAGGCCTCTAAAACTTGTTTTCACGAAGTCGAGCATCTCGACGCCGATCGGTCAGAGACCTCAAGATAGAGCCGCGTGGTCGCTAGCGTACAAACCCTTGCGTAGCAGGCCACTGCGATCTTCAAGTGGTCACCCCGTCAGATCGCACGCTCTTTTTTGCATCAGGATGTCGAACGCGTAGTAGATGATGTGTGCCTCAGCCGAGCGAAAGTATTGGAGGGATTGAAATTAGGCTTGCTTCTAGCCGACCGCCAGAGACTCGCCATCGAGCACTGTACCGGGCGGAACATACTCGATGGTTTTGGCGATGTAGCCGAATTGCAACTAGAGGCTGTTATGAAGTTCAGGCGAGTTGTTTGAAGATGCTTGCGATCATGAGTATTGTGAAGCTGAGGTAGTGAAATCCTTTGAGGGTTGTGCCGAGCCGTTCGTAGTCTCTGGCGAGTCTGCGGAAGCGGGCAGCCCAAGCCAAGCTTCCCGCCAGTAACAAAGACTGAACAGTTACCATCCTAGGTGCACCAGTTTCTGCAGTTGCAGGAGGTGAACCTCAACTGACGAAACTTGTGTTCGAACTGACTCTGGACAAGACGATGTTGCAGGAAGTGCTCTTTAAAAAACGCGTCTTCGCGCCCGGGCTAATGGTGGAGAATCTGGCGGGTCGATATCATGTTGGGAATCGTCGCGCCTCGCGTGTTGCATTTGCAAAGCGCGACCTGCTGATACCCAAATTGCATCGATCCACGTATTGAGCTGTGGATGAGAATCCGCGAGATCGCCCATGCAATAGTGCGCTATGGATACAGCAGATCCACGTAACGTTGAACCGCGTAGGCTGAGACGTGGGCAAGCATTTAATGGGGATTTATATACTTGACTCCCGCGACAGTATAATTGGCGCGAGGTGAAGCATGGATGGATTCAAGTTGGATGAAAAGGGTGAGGTTCCCACTAAGGCCCTTACAGGATGGAATATGGGTCATGTAGGAGATTCCACCCTACTGCTGGAGGCTCACTACGCAGAGACTCTAGAGGAACTTGAAACAGAGGACAGACACACTCTTTGTCTAGCGTTATCGCTTCCATTAGCACTACAGCTTGCGGAGGCACTGAGAAAATACGCGCAGGGTTTTCTAGACCACTCTTCCCCTGTGGGTACGCAAATTCATTGAACTTCATACTTCTCCAAAATAGAAAACCCACCGCTTTAGGTAGGTTTTGCTTGCTTCTCTTTTTCAATTTTTGTTTTCTTGCGAGTTCGCTTCTTTGCTGCCTTAGACTTAGGCTTAGGCCGGTATGCCAAAACCACGTCCACGATCTTGTCTAAAATCTCTGGAGTCTCTTTCATGCGGTCAACCTCGCGTATGTGAGGCGGATACCGGACGTTGCTGCGATGAAGCTCTCCAGCCGGGTCATTGTGTGAACCTTCACATTGCCATCGTTCAGACGGAAGGTGAACTCATCCACATAGCGGCCCAGATGCTTTGCGCTGGCATGATGGTAGACGCCGTGGATACCACGCTTCATGACGGCCCAGACGCTCTCCATGCCGTTTGTGGTGATGCCCTTACGGGAATACTCACCCGCGCCGTGATTGACAACCTCGTGGATGTAGTAGTGACCTAATCCCTAATACGCAAGATGCTCATCTGTGTGAATCTCAGAGCCGCCTTCGATGTTCTCGTGAACCGAAGCCTGAATGGTGATGCCATCAGTCTTGCTAATGACCATCGCCTTTGTACGGCCACCACGCTCACGCATCCCGATAACAGCAGTCTTGCCTACCGTGCCACGTCCTAGCCTCTGCTTCTTGCTCTCATGCTTGTTCTTCTCTTTGCCACCAAAGTAGGCTTCGTCAATCTCTACCAGACCAGAAAGCAACGTGGTGTCATTACCGCAAGCCTCACGTAGACGCTGGAGGACAAACCATGCACTCTTCTGCGTAATGCCTATCTCTTTTGCCAACTGCATGGATGAGATGCCCTTGCGCGAAGTGACCAGGAGATACATGACATAAATCCACTTGTGCAAAGGAACGTGTGACCGCTCGAAGATGGTCGCCGTGCGAACAGTGAAGTCCACTTTGCACTGATTACAGCGGTAGAAGCCGCCCTTGCGAGTCGTGATTCGTTCACGTCCTGCACAGGTAGGGCACGTCGCGCCTTCAGGCCAAAGGCGCGATTCAAGATAAAGCCTTGCGGTCTCTTGGTTGGGGAACATTTGGAAGAGTTGCAGCGTGCTGATTGTGCTCTTGCTCATGAACCTAATAGTAGATAACTACCTTGAGGGAGTCAAGTACTATTTCATGTGTTTTACACTTTTATTTCAGATACTTGCACTATGATTAGCGCAACCCGCTTGGGGCCTGATAACCGCAGGACGGGAATCAATACCTCTGGAATCAACCAGTGGGCAATAAGGAAATATTATGCAACTGCCTTCGTACCGCTCCGTTGTGGAGTTTGGAACTACCGTTCTTGTCCCATTGTCAGTGATTGTTAAGGCCATCTGTGCCGTGATTCTTGCCTTCTCTGTACATTAGGAAATAACGATCTAACCTCTGACCTGTTCGTTTTGCGCCGGACGGGTCAGATTCCTTCTAAGGGAGTTAAGTATATAAATCCCATTTAATGTCCTGGTTATACAAGGAAGAGGGATTGATGTTGAAGCGGATGAAGACGGCCAAGTAATCGCAAGGCTCCGCGGCAGCGCGCTGAGTCGTTTAAGCCAACAACACTTGATCAAGCAAGAAGCATAGACTTCATATCGGATCAGCTGCAAAATTGAACGCGCTTCTAATCATTGACCACCGTCGATATCCACACGAGGTGAAACAGTGGCAATGGAATATGGACAGAGCTTGAGGAAGATGATGGTGCGCACGCTGAACATGATGAAGTGCGAAGGTGCTGTTCCGTGAGAGCTGCAGCGAGTTCACCTGTCAGGCGATGGATCTATGGGTTTATCAGAATAGGGTGAAGATCGACTCTTCCAGAGCGAGCAGGCAAACCTGGATCGAGAGGATCGACGGCAGTTTCTTTCGGCGTTAAATGCGGACGCGCCGCCACCCCGCTGCCGGAGAAGCGCTCCGGACAGTTAAGCGGAGACCGCTCTACAGAGAAATCGACATTTATGAAAAATACGGATTTCGCCCGTCCTTGACTAACGACTTGTCATATGGCATCGTTTCGGAAAGGCTTCCGAAAATTGTGATGCGCACGGCGCATTGTGGTTCTTTGGAGAACAGTCAAACTTGTAGGGGAATCACTCTGACTACTAATGGTAAAAAGACGCTTTTGCGCTCGCCTGGCCGTGTCACGCTGCAAGCAGTTGCAAAAGCGGCGGGCGTGACGATTGCCACGGCCTCTCGCTCGCTCAATGATGTTTACGGAGTGCATCCAGATACACGTGCACGTGTTCTGCAAGTCGCAGAGATATTACACTACGTCCCGAACCGCTTCGCTAGAGGACTCGTAACCGGACGATCAAACATGATCGGCTTAATTGTTAGTGATGTGCGGAACTCTTATTTCGCGGAGGTAGCGAGGGGTGTCGAAGATGCAGCGCTGGAGGCAGGTCGAGATGTCATGCTGTGCAATAGCGATCTCAACGCAGCGCGGCAGATGAAGGCCATCATGTCGCTGCTTGATAAGAGAGCCGAAGCAATCATTATGAATTCCGTTGCGACGTTATCGAGGAAGGAACAAGAGCAAATCGTCGCAACAGCTATCCCCATTGTGCTCTTAAACAGGCCAGAAAAAAATACCACATTCTCGACTGTGTGTGCTGACAACGAGAAGGGCGGGCGGCTTGCTGCAGAATGCCTTCTTCGGTATGGCCATCGGAGCGTTATCAATCTTACTGGATCCAAGCAGCATGCAAATCTGGCAAGACGATCGCTAGGCTTCCTGAAAGCGATGAATATGCGGCGAGGTGCCAAGGTCCGAACAATTCACGCAGCCCACACACTGGAGGGGGGATACAACGCGGCTGCGGATTGCTTTCGTGATCTGCAAGGTGCAACAGCCATGTTTACAGGGAATGACATTATGGCATTTGGTGTTCTACGCGCTGCCCTTGAAGCAGGAGTGAAGATTCCGCAGGATATCTCGATTATTGGATTCGACGATGTTGAACTTGCTGCAGTGAGCTTTCCTCCACTCACCACTATTCACCAGCCAAAATATGAGGTAGGCCGCGCAGCTTTGGCGATCGTAAACGGATTGCTGGAGTCTGGGACAAACTCTCCTAAGCACCATGTGGTTGATGTCAGGCTAGTTGAGAGGTCATCCGTCATGGCACCAAAGCGCTAACTATTCTCGTGGGCAGCAGGAGAATAGACACATTGTTTTAAGCGCGTGAGGGAACCATGAGAA
Source organism: Granulicella sp. (assembly GCA_039922815.1). Lineage (GTDB taxonomy): Bacteria > Acidobacteriota > Terriglobia > Terriglobales > Acidobacteriaceae > Edaphobacter. The sequence goes on along the minus strand of JBDTDX010000435.1, from coordinate 4,649 downwards.
GTTCGGGAATCGTCACTCGCGACGGAAGGCACATCACATGCAGAATCATCGAAGCAACATCATCGGGCTGAAGCGCTTTTTCTAAGGTAGAAGAGGGCAGCTTCTCAGGGCGCTTTTCGACCAACTCCGTGTTCGTGAGGCCGGGCATAATACAACAGGTGCGGATGCCTGCGGAACTTTCTTCGAGGCGTATAGCGTGGGCCAGTCCCACCATGCCACGTTTGGATGCCTGGTAAGCGGCTCCGGAGAGATCGGCTATTACCCCTGCGGTGGAGGAGATGTAGATGATGTGTCCGGCGCCGCCTTTTCGCATGACTGGGAGCACGGCATGGGACATATAAAAAGCTCCGTTAAGATTCGTCTCGATGATGTCGTTCCAGGTTGCGGGTGTCATAGCCCTCATTGAGCGATCGGGTGAGTTGGTCCCGGTGGCATAGACAGCAATATCGATCCGTCCACACTCATGCTCGACTCGGTCAACTAGCGCAATCATATCGTCAAGATGTGTTGCATCTGCCTTGTGGACGGAGAGGCGCAGGTTTTCCGCCTCAATCTCGGATTGAAGGTCGTCTAAGCGGGCCTGCCTTCGTGCGGCAGCGTAAACAATGGCACCGCTGCGAGCAGCCATAAGGGCTACTGCGCGGCCAATACCGCTGGACGCCCCAACTACAAGCACAGTCTGGTCATTCAAAAGTTTCGACATGTTCTAATCCTTTGTTGCAAAGGTTGTGAACTGGTTGCGCCATCTGAGGGAATTCATTTGCCATGGACGCCCCTAGACGGCCACGCAACAAATCCACTATCAAGGTGAATGCCGCAGATGTCAATCGGGTCCAATTATTTTTGCAATGGTCGAAGTAAAGCAATGGTTGACAAGAATGATGGTATTGAACGAAGATTTCTCGGAAACGCTTCCGACAAGTGTTAGTGTAGCGAACTGGCCTAGCGTTCGGAAAAGACAAGAGCCTTGGGAGAACGATTTTGGACGGTTTACGTATTTTGCTTACCTGCAGCCGCTATTTGAGGTGTCTGCGTTGGACATCCATTGCGATCGCGACATGCGTATTGGTAGCGGATGCAGGCGCCGCAAGAGGACAATCCATCTCGACGGCGGTATCGGTGAAACAGGGGAGCGCAAGCTACGGGAAACTGTGTGTTGGGTGCCACGGCGTTGACGGAGCTGGAACCGAACAGGCGCCACATTTGGCGAACAACCCTGACCTGCGCGGACGGTCGATTGAACGTATTCACGGAACCATTGCGGCAGGCTTCCCAGCTTCAGGAATGCCACCGTTTGGGAATCTGCCGGCGGCGCAGATTGATGAACTGGCCGCCTACGTGCGCTCATTGAATCTACCAGCTGCGGAATCTGCCAGCGCGGGTGATGCCGGTGTAGGCAAAGAGTATTTCTGGAATGAAGGGAAGTGCAGCGGCTGCCATATGGTAATGGGCAAAGGCTCGTCCGTGGGGCCAGACCTCTCCGACGCTGGCGCGCGGCTAAGTGCATCGTCCATTCACGACATTCTTACATCGCCGGACCTGAATATTACTCCAGGATATGAGCTGGCGACCGTAACGATGAAGGACGATGGTAAGAAACTACGTGGGTTTCTTCGTAACCGAACAAACTATGACATCCATCTTCAGGACCTTGAGGGAGCTTTTCACCTATTGCCGCTCAACAAGACGGTCTCGATCACCAAAGACGACCATGCGGCAATGAGGCCGCTCGACCTCAATCAGGGAGCCATGGAAGATCTCACGGCGTACCTGGGAACTCTTTCCGGTGTAGAGCTGGGGGCATTGCCGAGTTCGAATGCCGTATCACCGCCCGGTGCGAGCGCGATTGAGTTTGAGGGCATCCTGCACCCTAAGATGGGAAATTGGCCGACTTACAACGGCAATCTGAGTGGGAATAGATACAGTCCTCTGAAAGAGATCAACAAGAGTAATGTGGGGCAGCTTGCACTGAAGTGGATTGCGCCAATGCCCCAACTCGGACTCGAAGCGACGCCATTGGTTGTGGATGGCATCATGTATTTCTCCGGACAGAACCAGGCGTATGCAATGGATGCGCAGACGGGCCGTATCATCTGGCGCTACTTTCGGCCGCCGACGCTCGGACTCGTAGGTGATGCTTCCGTAGGAACGAACCGCGGGCCGGCAATCTTTCAAGACAAGGTATTTGTGACGACGGACAATGCTCATCTGTTGGCTATCAACCGAGTGACCGGCAAGTTAATGTGGGAGGTCAACATGCCGGAGGAGAAGGAGCATTACGGCTCGACGGTTTCACCGTTGATTTTGAATGACACGGTGATCGCGGGTGTATCAGGTGGTGACTGGGGAATGCGGGGTTTTATCGTCTGCTATGACACGGCGACCGGTAAGCTGCTATGGCGCCACTGGACGCTGCCGGGTCCGAGGGAGCCCGGAATTGAAACCTGGGGTAAGGAGTGGCCACGGCTTGGTGGAGGTTCAACGTGGCTGACAGGATCGTATGACCCTGAGACCGATACGCTCTTCTGGCCTACTGGGAATCCGTGGCCTGACTCCGATGATAGCAGCCGCCCGGGGGACAATCTCTTCACCAACAGCATTCTTGCATTAGATCCACATACGGGCAACATGAAATGGTACTTCCAGTTTACGCCTCACGACACGGCGGATCGCGATGCGGCGGAGCCTCCAGTGCTTGTAGATACCGTCTTTCAGGGCAAGCGGATGAAGTTGCTGCTGCATGCTGACCGCAACGGCTTCTTTTATGTCTTTGATCGTACGAACGGCAAGCTCCTGTTAGCCAGAAGCTTTTTGAAGCAATTGAATTGGGCTACTGGGATAGGAGTTAATGGAAGACCGATTCTGGCTACCTTTAGTGGCACCGTCTCTACGAAGCAGCGCAAATGCCCTAACAATGCGGCGAACTGGTCGTCAACGGCCTTTAGTCCTGAGACGCACTGGTATTACTTCATGACAATTGAAGATTGCGAAAACCCAGCACTCCCGTCGGCTTCTAAAAGTGCACGTCCAATCGGAGAGCGCTATCTTCGTGCGCTCGATATTGAAACGGGAAAAGTTAAGTGGGAGATCGCACAGCCAGGACCTCTGGTGCTAAAGACCTGGGCCGGCGTGATGGGAACGGCGGCGGGCATGATCTTCTATGCCGACCCGAACGGTGCGTTCGTGGCTGCAGATGAGAAAACAGGCAAAATGCTTTGGCACTATGACACAAATGTCGGCATGAAGGGACCACCGATGACCTATGCGGTGGATGGCAAACAATTCGTTGCGGTCACCGCAGGATCAACCTTGCTTTCGTTCGCGTTGCCTGGAAACGCAGTCCAGACCAATCGACACTAGCCCGACTTTAATAAGGAGTGGATATGATGAGCAAACTACAGCAAACAGGGATGTCACGCAGGTCGCTACTGATCGGCGCAGCAACGGCGGGGGTATTACAGGCGTTCAGCAGTGAACCGTCACGAGCGGCGATTTCGGTAGTCCCTCAAGCACCCGAAGCCGATCGAAAGCTCCCGATCTCGATCTTTTCGAAGCATTTGCAATGGCTTGGAGTGTCCGAAGCAGCGAGAGTAGCGAAAGACATGGGGTTCGATGCACTAGATTTGACGGTTCGGGCTAACGGCCACGTGCTTCCGGAGAATGTAACTGTTGATTTGCCGAAAGCGGTAGATGCCATTCGCAAAGCCGGCCTTGAGATCACGATGATCACCACGGACATCATGCCCAACAATCTGGCCGAAGCTGAAACAATTCTGAAGAGTGCGGCTCGGGTAGGCATTCATCACTACCGGTGGGGATTTTTGAAGTATGACGCTAAAAAGTCAATCGCGATACAGCTTGAAGAGATGCGACCCAAGATGCGTGCTCTGGCGGAGTTGAACGAGCGTACCGGAGTGTGCGGGATGTATCACACGCATTCAGGGCCTGGGATGGTGGGAGCTTGCATCTGGGATCTATGGCTGATGTTTCGCGACCTCAATCCCAAGTGGATGGGGATCAACTACGACATCGGTCATGCCACGGTTGAGGGCGGATATGGTGGATGGATGGAGACATCGCGCCTCACGAAGAACTACATGCGTGGAATCGCGTTGAAGGACTTTTTGTGGCAAAGAAACGCCAAGGGTACGACGCATGCCGATCCTTATGACAAGAGCCTTGGGGTAGCGGGAACGTATGTCCCTCACTGGTGCCCGATAAACGACGGCATGGTTCGATTTGACGGTTTTTTTGAAATCATAAAAGCTGACGGCTTTGATGGGCCGGTTCAACTGCACTTTGAATATCCGTTGGGCGGTGCAGAGAACGGGAAGAAGTCGCTCACCCTGCCGCGTGAACATGTGATCGATGCTATGAAAGCGGATTTGATGGCCGTACGTCTTCATATGGCTAAACAGGGACTGGTTTAGGGCTGCAGGTAGAGAGTGCGAGGGAATGATGGAGAGATCGACAGGCAGCAATGTGCGATGGGTGATTCTGGGGATGACGTTTCTGGCGACAGTCATCAATTATCTCGATCGTCAAACTCTCTCGGTTTTGGCACCGGTACTGCTCGATCGCTTTCACATCACTGCAGGAACTTATAGCGAGATTATCTTCGCATTCATGCTCGCATACACGATCATGAA